>JAHDWY010000879.1 GCA_023384315.1 Candidatus Hydrogenedentota bacterium
CTTCGATGTATCCCGATACATGGGGCACGCCATACTGTGTCCACTCGGAATACCGGTCCAGTTGCAGGTTCGTGTCGTCGTAGTAGATGGCGCAATTGCTGGTGCCGCCGAATGCCTCTTTGCTACCTTCCGGAAAGTTGTAGACCACGATGACGTATTCGGTGTCTACCCCGACGATACCGCGCAGAACGTCGTACGCGTTCACGAGGTACGGGAAGACGACGTTCGCGGAGTCTTCCCGAAACTTCGGCGCGAACATCCAGATGCGGTCGCTCTGCAATAGGCAGCCGGGCTGGCCAATCGCGGTTTCGAAGGACGGCAAATTGACGTATTTCAGCGACGGATTCAATCCCGACGGCGTGGCGGCTTCCGAGGCGGACGGCGTACGACTTCCTTCATTGCCAATGGCCCGTGCGATCTCATCTGCCGTCTGGCTGTGGCCGTTCGCGTTGGCGTAGTCGAAGGGCGTCATCCCGTGGTCGTCCCTGGCGCCGGGATCGGCACCCGCGTTGAGCAGGGCTGACACGGTTCCCACGTGGCCGTTTGCCGCGGCCCAGTGCAACGGCGACTTACCCTCTTCATCGAGCGCGTTGACATTCTCGCCCTGACCTATCAACACTTCAACACTACTGAGTCGACCGTCGCGGGCCATCTCATGCAAGGGCGTTGTCGCACGCCTTGACGCGTCGTTCGATGATGGATTGCAGTTCAGGTTAGCAAGAAGCAGAATTCCAAGTATCAGAGCAGCAATTGAACGTGAAGCGTTGTTGCCCACTGTGGCACTCATGGCCGGTCTCCCCCCTGTGGCGCTCGAGATGCCCGCCCCTCGTAACCGTAGCAGAACCACGATTACAGAAACACCTGTCCTTCGCCGCGGTACGTGGGATACTCAGCCACGACCGCGCCGCCTTGTATGGCGAGGAGCAAGTTAAAGCGCTCGCACATCTCCCCTGCCTTGGCGTAGCGCATGAAGATCGGGTCGCCCAGGTCGAGTGTTTCCGAACCGTCGTAGCGGACGGGGGTCTGGACTTCGCCGGCGCCTTCGAGGGGCAGCAGCGCGGCGCCCTCCGGCAGGAATGGTCGCGGCGCCATGTTCGCGCCGGTACCGGAGGCGACGTACCCACCGCCGTGACAGGTGTAGATGCCGGGGGCGGGTATTCGCGTGATCTCGATGGCGTACCCCACGGCCGGGAGGTGCCGGCATGACTGATACCAGTCAAACAATAGGGGTGCGAAGAAACCGGAGCCGACGGTGACTTCCGTCAAGCACTCCTCTTCAATGGACGTCTCGACGCTCCCAGTGCCACCGCCGTTGACAAATTCCAATTCGATTCCTTCGTCGCGAATCGCCTGCACGATGTCCGCGCGTCGTTTACGAAAGTCTGCGAGCGATCGCCGCTTCAGAAACCGGATGAACGCATTCTTCACGCGCTGGCCGGGGGCATTGTCGGGCAGTCCCGCGATTTGCGCCTCATATCCCATCACCCCCGCAAGGCGCACGTTCTTGGCCGCGGCGATACGACGGGACAATTCGATTACGTCAACCGGCGTCCGCAACGGTGACCTGCGGACGCCGAAGTAGAGTCCAGGAAACTCGGTCGCAAGGTCGATATCGATGCAGACCGGCACTTCGAC
>JAHDWY010000880.1 GCA_023384315.1 Candidatus Hydrogenedentota bacterium
TTATCGCCGAAGGTCCCGTGGACACGACCTCGCTATTGCCCGCGCCGGGACAGGCCATCGAGATCAAACGCGCCGTCACGAATCTGCCAAGTCGCGCCGCGGATAATCTATTCTGGCTGGGCCGTTACCTGGAACGTGCGGAAGGTACCGCGCGGCGGGTGCGTTCCGTGCTGATTCGATTGACCGACGAAACACGCGGCGCGACGGACAACGCATTCCCCGCCATGCTCCGCGCCTTGGCGGAAGGGCTGACGGTTCATCCCAACGGAGTTGGCGCGAAGTTCTCCGACGCCGATGAGGAACTGGAAGAGGAAATCATCGCGGCGGTTTTCAATCCGCAATGGACGGGCAGCCTGCAAACCACCTTCAGTTCGCTCCACCGCGTCGCGTGGGTTGTGCGCGACCGGTTGTCCGTGGACGCGTGGCGAATTCTCGACCGCGTCATGGAAGAGCTGCCCATCGAAGTCACGGCCGGGCAACCGTCGCGGCTCGGTGATGTCCTCCTCCTGCTGAACCAGATCATCGCGGGGCTCGCCGGGTTCAGCGGATTGACCATGGAAAACATGACGCGCGGTCTCGGCTACCGCTTTCTCGACATGGGCCGCCGCATCGAACGCTGCATCAACATCCAGAACTTGTTGCGCACCTGTCTTACCGGCGCCGGGGCCGGGGAATCGCCCGTGCTGCAGATCGTGCTCGAAGTGTCCGACTCGGCGCTCACGTATCGTTCGCGCTACGGCGTGAATCTCCAGACCCCCGCCGTGCTCGATCTGCTGCTCACCGATGACTCGAACCCGCGCTCGCTGATCTTTCAGTTGGACGCGTTGCACGACCATCTCGGGCGACTGCCCGGGGAGAAGGCCTACCCCTTCGCCAGCGCGGAGCAGCGCCTCGTCGCGCGCGCGCAGAGCGACGTGCGGCAACTCGACATTTTTCAAATCGCGCGGCCCGACGAATCGGGTCATCGCGCAAACCTTGCCGCGTTGCTGGCCGAACTGAGTCAGTTGTTGCCCGAAGTCTCGGGCTCGATCGCGCGCCACTACTTCAGCCACACCGGCACGCCGCGTCAGGTCGCGGCCAAATCCAGCGAGCATCCGGCATGAAGTACCGCGTTCGCCATACCACCCGCTACGACTACAGCGAGGAAGTGCCGATTTGCTACAACCAGGCCCGCCTCACCCCGCGCAACACGCCGCGGCAGCAATTGGTCACGACCGCGCTGGAGGTGTTGCCGGTCACGCCGGTGCCGGGGCGTCGCCGCGAAGATTACTTCGGCAACGAAGTCACGTACTTCACCGTGCAGGACCCCCACAAGACCTTGTCCATCGTCGTGACCAGCGACGTGCTGGTGGCCGCGCAGACCAAGCCCGGCCCCAGGGAGACCATGGCCTGGGACGCCGTTCGCGTGCACGTTGCAACCGCGCACAAAGAGAACGCCATGCTCGCGTACCAGTTCGCCTTTGATTCGCTTTTCGCCCGGGCGACGCCGGAACTGGAGCGTTACGCGCGCGAGTCTTTTCCGGCCGGACGGCCTTTGCTGGAAGGCGTGCTGGACCTCACCCGCCGCATTCATGCCGAGTTCACGTACGACCCCACGGCGACCACCATCGCCACGCCGCTGGAAGAA
>JAHDWY010000057.1:0-3968 GCA_023384315.1 Candidatus Hydrogenedentota bacterium
CGCGCATACGAAGACTCGCATTTTCATGGTATCGGTTCTCCTGTTTAACCGGAGTAGATATAGGGCGAGCGCGTTGGGACTTTCAAACAGGCCAGCGCACAAAAAGCCTCGGTACGAATGATAGCCAAAAACCGGGCAACTGTCAATAATTTCCAGATTCCTCACGCAGCCATAGACAACTCTTTACAGGATCAAGTATACTGTTTCCATGCGGTTTGGTGTTGCTCGCGTCCCGAGTGCAACCGCAATTCCGGGACGCATTTCGTGGCCGATACTCAAGGAGGCTTTTCCATGATTGCCACCCTTCGCATGTCGATTGTCGTTCTCGCGGTCCTCGCGTTGGCGGGACCCGCCGCGTGGGCGGCCTGTTCCAGTTGCGGCAAGGACGCCTGTGCCCAGTGCGGCTCGGGCGGCTGCGGTTCCTGTGGCGAGGACATCATGGACCGCCACGGCTGCGAGTATGCGCCGACGGAATTCGCAAGCCCGGACTCGGTCGCGTGGAATCAGCGGCGCGTCTCCTTCGGCAACTACCTGAAGTTCGCGAAGGCCGAGATCCCCGAACCGGTGATGCGGATCGCGCCCGAGTTTGAGCCCATCTATTTCGACCTCGACAAGGCGGTGTTGAAGCCGGAAGGTCTGGCGACTGCGCGCAAGGTCGCGGCCTACATGAAGGATCATCCGCAGGACAAGGTCCGCATCGAAGGCAATTGCTGCGATCTCGCGAGTAACGAATACAACCAGAAACTCGGGCTGCGCCGCGCGGAAGCGGTGAAGAGCTTTCTCGTATCGGAAGGAATCGATGCGTCCCGAATCACGACGACGAGCAAAGGCGAATCCGAAGCGGTCCACAGTCCTCAGCATCGGCCCATGGACCGCCGCGCCGACGTCATCGTCTGGTTTCTGGATGCTGCAAACTAGAGAACTTGCTTAGCCACAGAAGCTGTTGCTCGGAATTAGCAAAAGGGGGAACGCCTTATGGCGTTCCCCCTTTTGCTAATCGATGTGCTTGATTTCGGTAGACCTTAGCGGCCAAAGACTCCGGACTCCGCATAGTTTGCGGGGCTGGACCAGGAAGGCCGCCACCAGAGCTTTGCGTTCCCGTCGGAGTCGAAGTCGTTCACCGTGATGTTGAGACGGACGGACGACCAATCTTCCCCCTGCAACGTCTTGACGTAGGCAAGCGGCACCGCGGCTTCAAAGGCATACCCGCCCTCGACCGGCTTCGCGACCGCGGTTGCCCCTTCCGGTAGCCGATCCAGCCCCGGGATCGTCGCGGGGTCCTGACCCGGCGCAATGGCGAAGAGCAGATTGGACTCAAAGTCTGCATATGGCCCGCTTCCTCGCGCGTCGGCCGGGCGCGCGTCCAACCGCACTTCGATGCTGTCCTGGCGATAGTACTCGCGTTTCTCGTTCAGCTGGATCTGGTCGTCCGTGACCCGCGCGCCGATGTAGAGGAAGTCCCCGTGAATCGCCGCGCCGAAGCGCCACGAGCCGTCCGTCCATCCGTGCCACGCGTCCAACGTATCGTCCAACTGTCCGGGTTCCCGCACCTCGAGGGGAAGCGCGGACCAGTCCGACACATCGCCGTCCACCGCGATCGCGCTCTCCGCGGCGGCGATCTGGAAGCGTTGATCGATCACGATGCGATGCTGCCCCGTGACGATCACCGGCCGAACGTTGTCTTCGAGATCATAGCGCGCGGTCCAATCCACGGGCACCGGTTCGAGCGCGTCTACCGGCGTGGGCGCGCCGGCAAGTAGCGCCAGGTCAATTTGCTCCACCGAGTTCGGAGGCACGGTGCGCTCCAGCGACTCCACGGACGCATGCAATGCATCCGTCGGTTCGATGCGAACCTTGATGTGAAGCGGGAGGTCCGCGTCGTTGGTCAGCCGCAGCACCGTATCGGCGCGATCCACGGTGGGTTGGTCAAACACGATCCCGTCCGTTCGCACCAGCGCGCCCGCGAATGCCGGTTGAATGAGGCCGAGGCGCTCGTCCGTGATGATGTTCGTATCCCAGATTCCATCGAGCATGAGGCTTGCCATGACGGGGCCTTCATCCGTCATGGTGACCCACATGAAATGATCGAACTCGCCAAAATTCGCGCCCCGCAACCGGCTGCTGCCGCCCATGGTGGCGAGGACGATGTAGTTCGCGTCGTTCCGTTCGATCTTGCGGTAGTTGTGCGTGTGGCCGGCGAAGACCGTATGGGGCCGTCCCGCCAACGCCGCCTCGATACCCGCCCAGCCGTTGTCTTCGTTGTAGGTCCACAGGGGCTTGTGCAAAAGGGCAATGGTCCAGCGGACGTCCGGGTTCTCGGCGAGCGCCTTTTCCACGTAGGCGACCTGCTCCGCGCTGATGTTACTGGACGGAGGATCTTCGCTGTTCAGACAGAGGAAGAGCACGTTGCGATATACGAAGTGGTAATAGGTCTTGCCGTAGCGTTCGGTCCAGACCTGGCGCATGACCTCGTTCGTAATATCATGATTGCCGGGTGTGTAGAAGAAAGGCATCTCGAGTTGGGTGACGAAGCTGTCGAACTCCGCCCATTCGCGATCCAGCTCGGCGCGGTCTTCAGTGTACCCTTCGATGAGGTCGCCCACGCTAACCACGAATTCCGGCTGCAGGAGATTGAGCTTGCGGACGCCGTCCATGAACACGCCGGGCCGGTGGCCGCCGGTGCGATCGGTAACAATCGCGAACTGGAAGTTCTCGGGATCGTTATTGAGTTCCAGGTGGGTCCAAGGCTTCTTTTCGGTTTCGACCCCATGCTGCACCTTCGCGGGTTCCTCGGCGAATGCACCGGCTCCTGCGGAAAGAATCACGGCAACAAGCGAAAGACGAATCATCGGTCGGACTCCTGTTCTTGCGGGAAAAACGACACGGATGCCGAAAGGCACAGCCACTATTGAAGTGCTGTGAGTGTAGTCGACCCCGCAGGATGCGTCAACGTTACCCGGAAAAGCCCAAAAAGCGGACCAGCGTAAGCGAGGTGTTAGTTTGCCTTGTGAAATTGCAAATCGCTAGTATTCCGTGGGGTTTGTGATGTACTTCGGAGTGAACGACGTGCTGCGAGGATTTCTTGTCTGTAGTACCGGCCGGGGTGAAGAACGGCGCGTGCCGGTGGGCCCCACGCTAACCTTGGGGCGCGCCGTCGATTGCGGCTATGTGATCGACGACGCCGCCGCGTCGCGCCGCCACGTCCAGATTACCTCCGACAAAGGCCGATTTCTCTGGAAGGACCTGGGCAGCACGAACGGAACCCAGATGAACGGCCTTTCCATGCTCGAAGGCGTCTTGAAGCAGGGCGACGAGCTACGCATTGGCGAAACGGTCATGCGCTTCGAGGTAGAGGAAGTTGCCGATGTCGAGCCCAAGGAAAGCACGACGGTTTTCAAGGAAACCATCGTGGACTGGCAGCAGGAAGGGGGCGTGCAAACCCCGGGCGACCGGGAGGAGCGGTCGGAACGCCTGCTAAGGGCGGTCTACTCGGTCATGAACGAGATCGCTTCGAACTTCGAACCCTGCCCCCTCGTGGACCGGATTCTCGAGACCACCATGCGCGCCATCGACGCCCAGCGCGGCGCTATCGTATTTGCGGACGAGTCCAAAACCGACCTGCAGCCGTGTCCCGTGTGCCGGCGGTACCATATCATTCAGGGACAGAAGGTCGCCCACGTGGACGAGCGGGATTTCCACATCAGCAACACCGTGGCCCAGCGCGTGCTGACGCGCGGTGAGAGTCTCTTGTTTCAGGATTCCGATCGCGACAGCGAACTGAACATTGCCCAGAGCATCATGTCGTTGAAACTCCGCTCGATCATTTGCGTGCCGCTGCGCGGCAAATTCGGCATCTTCGGCATCCTGTACGTCGACACCGACCAGGCGGGTCATCAGTACTCCCACGAAGACATGCTGCTGACGACCGCCGTGGGAAACAGCGCCGGGCTTGCGCTCGAGAACGCGAC
>JAHDWY010000057.1:3978-12109 GCA_023384315.1 Candidatus Hydrogenedentota bacterium
CATGCACCGCGAGATCCTCGAGAAGCAGCGCATCGACCAGGAGATCCAGCATGCCTGGACGATCCAGGAAGGCTTCCTCGTGCGGGAGTGGCCGGAGCACCCCCGCTACCAGGTCTACGGCGAAACGAGGCCGGCAAAAACCGTCGGCGGCGACTTCTATGATTTTGTGCAAGCCAGCGGTTCGCGTATCGGCATTTTGATCGGCGACGTGAGCGGCAAAGGCGTTCCAGCCGCGCTCACTATGGCGCAGTTACTCGCCGAGTTTCGAATCGCGGCGCGGGATATGGAATCACCCGCCGCCGTATTGCAGCAATTGAACCGTAGCCTGTCGGCGTCCAGCCCGCGCGGCACCTTCTGCACCTTGTGCTACCTCGTGCTCGACCTGGATTCCCGCCGCGTCCGCGTTGCCAACGCGGGGCATCACCCTGTGGTCGGAATTGGCAAGACCGTGCGCATTTTCGGAGAAGCCAGTGGCCCGCCGGTGGGGATTCTTCCTGAGCTTTCGTGGGAAGATACGGAAACCGAAGTATCCCCCGGCGATACGTTGCTGCTCGTCACCGACGGCATCCTTGAAGCGCGTGCCGTGCACACCCTTCCTGAGAGCGATGAAGGTCTCGACGAGTTCGGCATGGACCGTCTGTGCGAGGTGGTGAACGGCTACCATCGGAAGACGCCGAAGGAACTCATCGAGCGGGTAAATCAGAAGGTCCATCGTTTTTGCGAACCCGCGTTGCCGCACGACGATTGCACGATGATTTCGGTGAAGTACCTGGGATAAGGCGCGGGAGCGCCGGAGAACCGAGTGTGGAAGGTACCGAGTTCTATCTGGACCTGGCATCGGACCCGCGTCTGCTCAATGGCGTGCGCGGGCTGATCCGAGGGTATCTCGTTTCGGCCGGCGTCACTGGCGAGCAGGCCGACTGCATCGTCCTTGCCGTCGACGAGGCCTGCGCGAATTCGATACGCCATTCGTACGGCGGCAGCAGAGACTACCGGATTCGATTGATCGCGCGGCGAGACGCGACAGGAATCGAGTTCGAGTTGCGCGACGACGGCGTGCCCGCGGAACTGGAGCGGTGCAAGAAGAAGGAATCGATTGGCGTCCCGGATGGGAGTACACTTCAACCTGGAGGCTTGGGGGTACAGCTCATGCACGAGGTGTTCGATGAAGTGACCTTCACGCCGGGCCAGGAACGGGGTAACCGTGTCACCATGCGGCTCTCGCTTCCCGTCAATCCGGGAAGTGTGAAACGCGCACAGGATGGATAGGTAGGACGCAGGTATGCCATTGGAAATCGATAAACAGGGTGGTGCTGGATCCTGGGTGATTGCGGTGCGCGGCGAAGTCGATCTTTACAGCTCTCCGGAGTTGCGGACCGCCATCACGAAGGCGATGCCAAAGTCCGGCGGAAGCGTTACCGTCAACCTGAGCGGAGTACCTTATATGGATAGCTCCGGCGTGGCCACCCTGGTCGAAGGCTACCGGTCCGCCCTCGAAACCGGCACGCAGTTTGTGCTCGCGGCGCCGTCACAGGCCGTCATGAAGGTGCTGCAGCTTTCACGGCTCGATTCCGTGTTCACCATCCGGGAGGGCGCGTGAAACGCGGTGAAAAGAGAAACGCTTTGATGAGAAGCCATCTGTGACGGCGTTCATCTACACCTTCGGCGCCACCGGCCGGGTGAGCCTCAACGCGCTCTATGCTTTGTCGCGCGTTTGCGTGCTCATGGTGGAGACGATTAACTGGACCCTCGTGCAACCCTTTCGAGGGCGTGGGCTCCGCATGAAAGCGGTCGTGTTCAACCTGGTCGAATACGGGGTTAATTCACTGCCCATTGTCGGCCTCATTTGTTTTCTCATCGGGGCGATCATGGCCATGCAATCGGCCTACCAGCTTGCCCGATTCGGCGCCACGCAGTACATCGCAAACCTCGTGGGTGTCGCATCCATGCGTGAACTTGCGCCGCTGATGACTGCGATTCTATTGACTGGCCGGAGTGGTTCGGCCATCGCCGCCGAAATCGGCACGATGAAAGTCGCGGAAGAGATCGATGCGTTGGAGGTCATGGGACTGAATCCCACCAAGTTCCTCATCGTGCCCAAATTTCTGGCCATGCTGATTGCCATACCTTGCCTCACCATCCTCGCGACCTTCATCATGATCCTTGGCGGATACATGTTGTCTGTTTTTGCACTTGGCGTCGACTCCGACCTCTACCTGAACAACACCGCGCGCGCCCTGCAGATGAAGGACTTTGCGACCGGGTTCACGAAGAGCGTTTTCTTTGCGGTGGTCATCTGCTGGGTGGGCGTCTATCGGGGATTTCAAGTGGAAGGCGGCGCGGAGGGTGTCGGTAAAATGACGACCTCCTCCGTCGTGACATCGATATTTCTGATCATATTGGTAGACCTGGTGTTTACGGCCTTGTTCTTCTTCTGACGCGATGAACGATACGTCTGAACATATCATCGAAGTGCGCGACCTCGTCGTGAAGTACGGGGACCGCACCGTGCTCGACGGATTGAACTTCCAGATTCGCCGGGGGGAGACCTTCGTCATTCTCGGCGGAAGTGGGTGCGGCAAGAGCACGCTCCTCCGCAATCTGGTGGGGCTCATGCGGCCGTACTCCGGCGAAATCCTGTTCAATGGGCGCGACATTACGACCATGACCGACGACGAACGCATCGAGGTGCGCAAACGCGTCGGCATGTGTTTCCAAGGGTCGGCCCTGTTCAACTCCATGTCGCTGGCGGACAATGTCGCCTTGCCTTTGCGCGAGCACACCCGCCTCGCGAGTTCGACCATCGACATCCAGACGAAGATTAAGCTCGCACTGGTCGGTCTGAGCGGCTTCGAAGAATACCTGCCCGCCGAAATCAGCGGCGGAATGAAGAAGCGAGCGGGCCTCGCACGCGCCATGGCCATGGACCCTGAAATCATCTTCTACGACGAGCCGTCGGCCGGACTGGACCCCATTGTCGCGGCGGGACTGGACATGCTGATTCGAAAAATGCAGAGTACCTTTAACCTGACCAGCGTCGTCGTCACCCACGAGATGGCCAGTGTCCGGCTCATCGCCGATACGGTCTGCATGCTGAACGCGGGCCGGATCGTCGGCACGGGGAAGATTGATGAACTCGAACGATCGAAGGATCCGTTCATTCAGCAGTTTTTCGAACGCCGGCCCGATGAGGAAAGCGATACGCGCGATGACTACATCCGCTCTCTGATGGGCATCGACCTGCCCGGCAACGCGACGTGAACGAGGGAAGGAAGCGTAAGTAGCAATGCCCGCGAAGAAACATGACTTCACCGCCGCCGAGATCAAGGCCGGGATGCTCGTTCTGGCTGGCATCACCCTTTTCGTCGTGTTCCTCGGGGTGATCCAGGGCTACCGCCCCCCTGTGGAGGAGCATATTTTTGTTTGCCGATTCAATGACACGCTGGGGCTCAACAAGGGCGCGGACGTGCGGTTTGGCGGGCTGAAAGTCGGCCGCGTGCGCAGCATCGAAACCGACGCAGACGCGCCCGGTAAGATCCGGGTGGAGGCGGTGGTTCCGCCGGAATTGCGAGTAAACGAGGAGAGCATCGCCTACGTCTCGCAAACCACGCTGACCGCAGAGAAGCACTTGGAGATTACTACCGGCGAACCCGAGGCGCCGCCGTTGCCCGACGGTGCGGAACTCCCCGTGCGGGAAGGTGGATTGCTCGATCAGGCGGGTCAATTGGCGGGAACCGTGCAATCGGCGATCCAGGATATCCAGGCGCTGCTGGGCGTCGCGGAGGCCAAAGAGAAATCCGAATCCGGCAAACTCAACACAACCGTCGCGACGATCATCGACGACCTGGACGTGGCCGTCAACGAGGGTACCGGTCTTGTGACGGACGCGCGGGACGCGGTAGACCAATACCGGGGCGACATCGACGAGATCCTCGACCGCGTGAAGGAAGTCAGTGAGTCCACGCGCGATCTCATGGCAGAGTTGCAGGACACGGTCGGAGACAGCAGGGAAGACGTGCAGGCTGCACTGGAAAAGGTACCGCCCATCCTGGACAAAGTGGCGGACGTGTCCGAAGAACTCGATGCGATTGTGGCAAGCCTGCAACAAACGCTGGATCACGCGGCGTCTCTGTCCGGCGAGGCCAACGGCGCGCTCGTCGACAACCGGCCTGTGCTCGAAGATACCTTGATCGATCTACGCGAGACGGTGCGCTACCTTCGCGATTTCTCGCGCACCATTTCGGAGGAACCGCAGTCGGTGATCCGCGGCAGCGGACCACAGGGACGAAAGGCGGAGTAATGGCATTGATAAACAAATTCAGGAGGATTACGTCATTTGCGATCGGGTTGGCGCTACTTGGCCTGGGAATTGCCGCCGTCGCAGCCGGTTGCGCCGGCGCCCCGGAACCGCGCTTTTACACCCTCGATATGACGCCTTCCGGAACTGTGGAACCCACGGTTAACGTGGAGGTGGACCGGCTTCGCGCGCACGATGCGCTGACACGCGTTGACATCCTCGTGAAGAAGTCGCCCACGCAGATCGAGTACTACGCGCTCGACCGATGGGCTGCCAGCCTCAGTGAACTCGTTCCGGAGAAGCTCCGGTCCGAATTGGGCAGCCACGCCCAGGACCGGCCCACCTTCATTGTGAATGGCGAAATCCTTGCCTTCGAACAAGTGGATCGCGAGTCTGGTGCGGACGCCCACATCAAGCTCGACCTGACGTACCACCAGGAAGGAGAGAGCAGGTACGACACACCGCTCTTCCGCAAGCAGTACGAACTTTTCGCCCCTGCCGAATCAGCGCACCCCTCTGCCGTCGTCGAGGCGCTTTCAAAGGGACTTGAGACGATCGCCGCAGAGATCGCACACGACGCAAGCGCACTCCCGGCCTCGGGCGGCTGATTCATTGATGGGGCTACCTTGCTGTGATAAGATGGCGCGCAAACCAGCCGAGGGGAAAGTATGAGCGCGAGTAAGTCCGGCAAGCCGGTGAAAATGGAAATGCGCGCAGGAAGTTCCTGCCTCCTGAATGTCCTCGGCCAATACATTCTCGTAGACCTGCTCGAAGTCGGAGAAGAAACCATTCGCGTGTCCTTTCCCGCGAAGGACTATCCAGTCGCCGGCATGGTGGTCCACCTCGATTTTCACGACGCTGAGGGATTCGATAGTTACGAGGCCGAAGTGTTGGAAGGGCCCGCGCGGGCCGACTCCGGACTGGTTCTCTCACGCCCCCTGGAGTCGCGCCGCACGCAACATCGCGACGCGTGCCGGGTACCGACCGACCTGACGGTTCAGATAAAAGACCAGGTCCACGTGCGCCGTTACGACGCTTCCCTGCTCAACCTGAGCGCGGGCGGCGCTCTTATCGAGACGGATGCGCCCTTCGATTTCAGCACCACGCTCGAATTGACGCTTTCGCTGCCGGGCGAATCCTTGCTCCGCGTCTTGGGTCAGGTCGTACACATTTCCGACGAAGCGAAACGGAAGGAACCGGGTTCACGGCTGCTTGGCGTGCGGTTCGTCTCGTTGGACCCCGAGGCGCGGCAGACAGTCTCGCGCTATGCCTGGTATCGCCTGCGGGAACTTTACCCTCCCCAGTAACCCCTCTCGAACACATCTCGGTTCAGTCGGCTGGCCACTCTTAAGTCTCTGCCAATAAATGCCTTAAGATCTTCGTGTGCGCGAAGGGCGAGAGCGTTCCTGAAGGGGCACGCCATATTGGGGCTGGCGGGCTAAATTAACTATTGACGAGCACTCATCCACAATATATTGTATATGGTGCGCGCATATGGCGTTATTTGGAGTGGGTGCTTGCGTGTTTTTCGCGACTAAAGAGCAATTCTCGGCGGGATTTTCCGCTCCCGGCAGGTTCGCAGTCTGGCTGCTTCTGGTTGTCGTGTCAGGTAGTCTGGCCGCACATACGGAGACCTTGCGTGAAAACGTCGATGATTATTCAATTGCATCGTTCCGCAATGCCGCCCGCCGGAAGGTGCTGCCGCAGAGGGGTTTCTGAAACGCTACCTGGCCGAGGACGCGAACTGGGAAACGTACGCCGGTAAGGGCGCGGTAGCCATTCCATTTTCCCACCTGAATGCGGAAACGCGCCGCAAGGTGCTGCTCGCCGTCTTCCGTGCGGATTACGTCGACGACGCGGGGTGGCACCATACCGTCGTGCAGGGCGGTCCCGATCAGGAGACGCTGTGGACGCTCTGCGAATGGCTGACCGGCGTAGGCACGCATCACGAAAACGTCGCAAAGTTGAACAACCTGCCATCGGGAAACCTGCAAACCGGTCAGCAGATTCTGTTTCCGCGCGAGCTGCTCCTTGAGGTCATGCGCGAACCCACCGAGACGCCCCTAGTGGCGGATCTGGAACAGGCCGCGGAAGTGCCGGTCGATCTCGACCTCGCGCAGGCCGCGGAAGATCTCGACTACGTCCGGCGCGGGTCCTCGCAATACGCGGTCTACCGGTTGAAACCGGGCGAAGCGCTGTACACGGCGGTCGTCGTCCGTTTCACGGACTTCCGCGAAAACGCGGATATCCTGCGCGCCTGCGACACCGTTCAGGACGAGAGCCGCATCAAAGACGTGCACGATATGAAACCCGGAACCGAGATCTACATCCCAGTCGATATGCTGTCCGACCGGTTCAAGCCGGAAGGCAGCCGCGCACGCAAAGAGTATGAGGCGACCATCGCAGAAGCGGACCGGCTGCGCGGGCAGGTCACCACGAAGGATCTCGACGGCATCGTCGTCATTCTCGACCCCGGCCATGGCGGCAAAGACATCGGGACCAGCACGATCAACCACGCCTATACGCTGTACGAAGACGAGGTCAACTACGACATCATGTGTCGCGTCAAGCGAATTCTCGAGACGCAAACCCGCGCGAAGGTCTACGTGACCATGCTCGATCCGAATCAGGGATATGAACCGCAGGACGTGGAGCGCTTCGTACTCGACGAAGACGAGGTAGTCCTTAGCACGCCCAACTACTGGAACGAGAATTCGAAAATCTCGGCGAACCTCCGGTGGTACGTCGCGAACTCGATTTACCGCAAAGAGACGAAAGCCGGTGTCGATCCGCGCAAAATCATCTTCACGAGTTTCCATTGCGACGCTCTCTTCAATGACAAACTTCGCGGTGCCATGGTGTATCTGCCCGGTGCGGCCTACCGCAAAGATCGCGAAACGGGTTGGCCGCCAGGGGCCTATGACAACTATGCCGAATACAAGGAGCAGCCGGAAGCCCGTTCGACCGCCGAAGAACGCCGGCGCGACGAGGCCCTCTCCCGAAACTTCGCCATGACGCTCCTCGACGAACTCGGCAAGGCGCAGATCAAACGACACAACGTGGGCGATCCGATCCGCCGCGTCATCCGGCAGGACGGTGGAAAAGAATACGTGGTCGCCGTGCTCCGCAATACCATGGTGCCTACGAAGGTTCTCGTAGAATGCGCTAACCTCACCAACCCCACCGACTGCAAATGGGTTTCCCAGCCCTGGTGGCGCGAACGCTTCGCCGAAGCTTATGTGGAAGCGTTGAAGGCATACTACCGTTAGCTCCGCTTGTGTTCTGCCCACACCGCGCCCGCTCCCGGGCCGTTTGATTCGCACGCAACGCATGCGCCACAGTGCCTTTTGGCGTCTGAACGGGGAGGAATAACCGATGCAACGAACCCGACGGGAGTTTCTGGCGACAGCCGCGATGGTCACGCTTGGTTCGATGTCGGCGGCTGGTGCAGCGAAATCGGTGAAACGCCGGCCAAACTTCGTCATCGTGCTTTGTGACGATCTCGGATATGGCGATCTCGGGTGCTATGGACATCCAACCATCGAAACGCCCCGCCTTGATCGCTTCGCGGAAGAGGGGCTTCGCTTAACGGATTGCTACGCCGCGGCGCCCGTGTGTTCGCCGTCGCGTGCGGGCATGCTGACCGGACGCAACCCATATCGGTGCAACATCCCGGACTGGATACCGGAAGGATCGCCCATTCACTTGCAGCGAAACGAGGTGACCGTGGCGACGCTGCTCCGCGACGCTGGTTATCGAACCTGCCATAGCGGCAAATGGCACTGCAACGGAAAGATGGACGGCTCGCAGCCGACGCCCGGTGACCATGGGTTC
>JAHDWY010000058.1 GCA_023384315.1 Candidatus Hydrogenedentota bacterium
CTCATCAGTTCCGAACTGCCTGAGATCATGGCCATGAGCGACCGCGTGATCGCGCTGTCCGAAGGCCGCGTCACGGGCGAGTTTCGCCCAGCCGTAGATGATGAAAGGACCATTGCCGCGGCGGCAGTCCCGCGCGTGGCGGAAGATCAGGACGTGTCGGTTAAGGCGAAGCCTTCGCGGGCCGCTGCGCTGGTGCGCATGCGGGAGGTCGGACTGCTGACCTTCACGCTCGTGCTCGCCGTCGTCATGGTGTTCTTGAAGCCCCACGAGTTCGCCAACGTTAACAACTTCCTGGATGTCCTCGCGAACGCGGCCATTCCGGCCATCGTGGCGCAGGGCGCGATGCTGATCATCTGTGCAGGCGGCATCGATATCTCCGTCGGCTCCATGATGGGACTCGTCGCGGCGGTGGCGGGCATGTCCGCCGTAAGTGGCGCGCCGCCGGTTGTCTGCCTCGCCCTGGCGATGGCCATGGGCTGCGCGCTCAGCATAATCAACGGCGGAATTGCCCTCATCGCACGTATCCATCCTATCATCGTGACGCTTGCCGGAATCAGCATCTACCGGGGCGTGATGCGGATCGTCACCGGCGGCAAGGAAGTAACCGACTTGCCGGACGCGTACCGCGCGTTGGCCGACGGGTATTTCCTGGGGATTCCTAAGATCTGTTACTACGTGATCGCGGTGACGATTCTGACCCACATCGTCCTGCGATACACATTGACGGGACGCCGTGTGCTGGCGCTTGGCAATTCGGAGAGTGCGGCGCGGCTTATTGGCTTGTCGAAAACGCGGCTGACGCTGTTCGTCTTCGGTTTCTCCGGGGTGCTGGTAGGGCTGGTGTCGGTTCTTCATCCCGCGTACTACACGAAAGTTCAGGCAAACACCGGCGCGGGGATGGAGTTGCAGGCGATTGCGGCGGCGGTTATCGGCGGCACGAACATCCTGGGCGGGCGCGGGTCGGCTATCGGCACGCTGATTGGCGCGTTCCTGGTGGCTATGCTCCGCAACATGCTGATCCTGATGGAAATCAGCTCGTACTGGCAGAACCTCTTCGTGGGCGGACTCATTCTGTTGGCCGTGGTGGTGGACGTGGGCCTTCAGCGCTGGAAAGGAAACGCGGAATGATACGCGCCATCCTGCTCCGCCGCGAATCCGCGCTACTTCTCGCGCTGGCGCTCATGTTTGCCGGTTTTGCCCTGTTCGTGGACGGTTTCTTCGACTGGTTCAACCTCTTTGAACGCTCCCGCTACTGGGTGGTTCCCGGCATGATCGCCGTGCCCATGACCTTCATCATCGCCACCTCCGGGATTGATCTTTCGGTCGGCTCGATGGTGGCCCTGTCGGGCATCGTCTTGGGATTGCTCTACCAGGACGCGGGCATGCCGCTGGTGCTCGCCGGAATCTGCGCGATCCTGGCTGGGGGCGCGGCAGGCGCGTTCAATGGCGGCGTGAGCAGCTATCTGCGGGTTCCGCCGTTGGTCGTGACGCTGGCGACGATGGCCTTGTTTCGCGGCATCGCCATGGGACTGAGCAAGGCCGACCCCATCCGCGATTTCCCGCGCGGATTCCAGTGGATCAGCCAGGGCGACGCCTTCCGGGTGCCGCTGGGCGGGACGGAGTACGCGTACGTGCCGGTGCCGCTGTTCGCGCTAATCATCACGATCGTCGTCGGCAGCCTGATCCTTCGAAAGACGTGGATTGGCCGCTTTACCGAGTGCATTGGCGAGAACGAGACGGCCGCGGAATTTGCCGCCATCCGGACACGACGCCTGAAACTGGGCCTGTACGCGGCCAGCGGTCTGGTGTGCGGCCTCGCCTCTCTATTTCACACGGCGCTTTATGCGACGGCCAAGGCCGACACGGCCATGGGCCTGGAATTGGAGGTGATCGCCTGTGTCGTGGTGGGGGGGACGCGCATCAGCGGCGGCGACGCCTCCGTCATCGGGACATTGCTTGGCCTGCTCATCATCGGTATTCTACGATACGGTTTGGACATGGCAGGGGTGGACTCGGAGAACATCGTGATTGTGGTGGGCGCGCTGCTCATCGTTACAGCGGTATTCAACGAATGGATGGCCGGCCGCACAGGAGGGAAAACATGAGTCAGGGCAATTGCGGATACATCAAGGTTGGTTTCGGTTTCATCGCCGTCGTAGCGACGGCACTACTCCTGATCGCGCCCGGCTGCGAGAAGTCAGCCCCCTTGCCTGAATCTGATTCCGCAATCGGCACGGGGCCGGGCGAAGGCGGCTCCGCGCGGCTGCGCGTGGGCGTGATGCCGAAGCTGGTCGGCATTCCCTTCTTCAACGCAACCGAAGTGGGAGCCGAAGAGGCGGGACGCGAGTTGGGTATCGGCGTGAATTTCGACGGTCCGGCGGTGAACGATGTCCAACGCCAGGTAGAAATGCTGGAATCGTGGATCGCGCAGAAGTATGACGCCATCGCGGTAGCGCCGAACGATCCCGATGCGATCGTGCCGGTGTTGGAGAAGGCGCGGAAGCGGGGGATGAAAGTTGTCACTTGGGATGCGGACGCGAGCCCGGCGGCGCGCGATTTCTTCGTCAACCAGTGCACGATCGAAAGCATTGCGAAGACGCTGATGGACGTGATGGCGGAAGGCGCCGGCGAAGACGCGAATTACATCATCATCACCGGCTCACTCACGGCGGCCAATCAGAACATGTGGATGGGGGCCATGGAGCAGTACCGGCAAGAGAAGTATCCGAACATGACGAACCTGTCGGAGACGCCGAAAGTGTCCGAAGAGGACCTCGCGTTGGCCACGCAGGTCATGACGGACTGCCTCAAGACCTATCCGGACCTGGACGGGGTGTTTGCGATCACTTCGGTTGCACTCCCGGGCGCAGCAGAAGCACTTCGCAAAGCGGGCGCCGCGGACAAGGTTTTCCTGACCGGATTGACCACGCCCAATGATCTGAAGGGGTATGTGGAGGACGGCACTGTAAAACGGTTCGTACTTTGGAATCCGGTGGACCTGGGTTATCTGGCCGTTCATGTCGCAGCCGCGGCGGCGAAAGGCGAACTTCAAGCGGGATCGGTCCAGAGCTTCAAGGCGGGCCGCTTGGGTGAAGTGAAGGTCGAAGGCGACGTGGTGGTCCTTGGCGATCCCATTATCTTCGATGCCTCGAATATTAACCAGTACGATTTCTAGGCGCCGCTGGAACTGAATCCTGGGCATGGTCCGGGATCAAAAACTGATCGAAAAACTGTGGCAATCGTTGGGAGCGGCGATTCTGCCGCCCCTGTGGGGCTTGTTGAATACGGGGAGAGTCTGCTGACCCAACGTTCCGCTTCGCTCCACGTTGGGCTACAATCTTTCGCCCCTTCCGGGGCGGAGAACGTGTGATCTATCCGGTACTAAAAGTCGATCGGACCGATGATAATCGGGCTGAAGTTTCACGACAGGTTCCACGGAGTCTGTTTGTTGTATTCTCCGCGAGATATCCGAGAATCAGTGGCGGCGGCTTAGAAGCTGGTGGGTTCTTGGGTGGGCTGGACGTAGAGCGCCATCATGTCCGCTTCGGAGAGTTCGCCGAAGACGGCGGCCTTGTGGTTGGGCGGTAAGGGCCCGACGATTTCCCGGCTCCGGTTCTGGTACCGTCCGGCGACGACAATTCGCCGGAATTCCTGCGGGGTTTCGAAGGACTCTTCCGTTTCAATCCAGAACTTGTTCATGAAATTCAGGCCGTGGGCGTCGGACGAGTAGACCCCCGCCATGCGGTGTTCTTCCACGTAAGCCCGGGCGCGTGTCGCCATATCCTCGTCGGGATGGTTGCAGGTGAGGATCTCCGCGGCATCGGCCAGCGTAAAAAAGTCCGGCATGTCGTCGTGCCAGCGGTAGGGATGGGCGATTACGGTGAGGTAGCCGTCTGCACAGGCTTGGGCAAAGACCTCGCTGGGAGTCTGGAGCGACTCATAAATGGGGCTGTCGGCTCCGAGGACCAGGAGATCGCGTCCGTTCGGGAAGGAGATTTCGATCCCCGGAAATACCCGCAGCCGGTCGCTCAATTCATGCAAATTCGCAAGCTCGGCGGGAGACCAGATTTTTCCGTGGTCGGTAATGAAGATCGCATCATAGCCGGCCGCGTCCGCCATCGCAATGAGCTCGCGCGGGGGTATGCGGGAGCAGGGCGAGTAGGTGTCCGTGTGGCAGTGAATCTCGACTTTCATGGTACGTCTAGTCCAATCTGCCGCGAACGCCCCACGTGAGACATCCGACGTTCTGTGTCTACGCCGGGCGCGGTTTGCGGCGCTTCACCTGGTCAACACCGCGATTTCGCGGCTTAGTCCCAATCGCTGAAATTCCTTGCAGTGCCAACGCAACTCGCGTCGGTATTCGCGATATTCTTATTGCATGGTCAATTATAACACATTCATCGGCATTTCGGCGGACCGGCTTGACCCGGTGCATCGGAAATGGAACGCAGCGCAGTCCGTCGCGTGGAAAGGGTACTCCCATCCCGTGTATAATCAACCGATTCTTTCTTGCCCGGTTCTATTGAGCTGAAAAGCAATCAATCCCAGGCCGGTGTTCATTCGTCGGGGGAAATGTGCCTGGCGCCTCGAATACCCGGATAGCGACGGCGAAAGCCTATGGAGGAAATGGACCATGTCGAAGTTGGAGGGGAAGGTGTTGGTGGCCCAAGGGGGCGGCCCTACCGCGGTCATCAATCAGAGTTTTGTCGGGGCGGTGCTGGAATCGCGCAAGTTTCCCCAGGTTACCCGAGTATACGGCGCTCAGCACGGTATCCGCGGCATCGTCAATGAGGACTTCCTGGACCTCACCGAAGCCACGACGCACAACCTCGAGGCCGTCGCGCAGACCCCGTCGTCCGGGTTGCTCTCCACGCGCGACAAACCGACGCTGGAGTATTGCAAAGAGATCTTTCAGGTGTGCAAGGCTCATGGCGTCCGGTATTTTTTCTACATTGGCGGCAACGATAGCGCGGACACCTGTCGCATTGTAAATGAGGAAGCGGACAAAGAAAAATATGAGCTCCGCGTCATTCATATCCCGAAAACCATCGACAACGACCTGAAAGTCACGGACCACTGCCCCGGCTACGGCTCCGCGGCGAAGTTCGTCGCCCAGGCGTTTGCGGGCGTGAATCTCGACAACCGCGCGCTGCCCGGCGTGTATATCGGCGTGGTGATGGGCCGGCACGCGGGCTTCTTGACGGCGGCGTCGTGTCTCGCGAAGAAGTATCCGGACGATGGCCCGCACCTCATCTACGTGCCGGAGCGTCCGCTGTCGAAGGACAAGTTTATCGCAGACGTGAAAACAGCGTACGACAAGTACGGCCGCTGCATCGTCGCGGTGTCGGAAGGCGTCGTGGGACCGAGCGGCAAGGCCATCGCGGCGGAGTTTACGAAGGAGACCGACGCGCACGGTAACGTGCAGCTTTCTGGAACGGGCGCGCTCGGCGATCTGCTCAGCGCCTGGATCAAGGAAGGAACCGATATCAAGCGCGTGCGCGCGGATACGCTTGGCTACCTGCAGCGGAGTTTCCTGGGTTGCGTGAGCACGGTCGACCAGAACGAAGCGCGCGAGGTCGGCGAGAAAGCCGCTCAATACGCCATCTGGCACAATCTCGACGGATCGGTCTGCATTCGCCGCATCGGCGACTATGCTGTCGAATACTTCCTGGCGCCGCTCAAAGACGTGGCACGCGAAGCCACCGAAATGCCGGACGAGTTTCTCAATGCGGACGGCAACGGTGTGACCGAAGCCTTCAAGAACTACGTGCGGCCGCTGGTAGGCCCCATGCCGGTCATGGAGCGCATCGCGGCGCCGTCGGTCGCGAAGGTGTTAACGAAGTAACGCCGGCACCAAGAGTTTCGCTTATCTTTTTGCGGACCGATCGGACGGATCAGACTGATCCGTCCGATCGGTCTGTTTCTTTTTGGCCCGCGCACTCGCCGAAATCGGGGGCGGTTTGACAGCGAATCGGGTTTGCCGTAGCCTTACGATTCGCAAGGAGATTTCACCAGGTGATGAACCGTCTGTTATTTTCCGTGGCCCTGTCGCTCGTGTTGGCATGTTCGGCTTCGGGCCAGAATGCGGTCACTCCCCTTCCCCACGCGCATGCCCACAACGATTACAATCATGAGCGGCCTTTGATGGACGCACTGGACCACGGATTCTGTAGCGTGGAGGCGGATATCTTCCTGGTGGACGGCGAACTCTTGGTCGCCCACGACCGGGAAGATGTCCATCCGACGCGAACGCTTCAGGCCTTGTACCTTGACCCGTTGATCGCACGTGTCCGAGCGAATGGCGGCCGGGTTTATCCCGATGGTCCCGAATTCATCCTGCTTGTGGATATCAAGGAAGACGGTGGGGCGACCTACGAGGTCCTTCGCGGGGTTTTGTCGAACTATGCGGAAATGCTGACAACGTTTACAGCGGACAGCACGACGAAGGGCGCGGTGACGGTCATTCTCTCCGGCGACCGGCCCATCGACGTGGTCGCGGCGGAGACTGAGCGTGTCGTGGGCATTGATGGACGCGTTTCCGATCTCGATGGTGAAGTGAACCGGCACCTCATGCCGTTGATCAGCGATAATTGGCGCAGTCACTTCGACTGGTTTGGGACGGGCGTGATGCCGGACGATGCACAGCGCAAGCTGAAGGAAATCACTACCAAGGCACATACGGCAGGTTGCATCGTGCGCTTCTGGGGGATTCCGCCGCGTGAGGACTTGTGGGACGCTCTATTGGCGGGCGGGGTCGATCTCTTCAACACCGATAACCTTGCGCAGTTGCAGGCATTCCTCTTGTCGAAACGCGGGAACCAAGAAGGATAGTTCATCGTTATGGATCGAGTTCGGGTCGGTTTCATTGGGTTGGGCGGCATCTGTCGCGATCGGCATGTGCCGGGTCTACGCCGGATTCCAGGGGTGGAAATCGTGGCCGTCGCAAATAGCACGCGGGAATCCAGCGAACGGGCGGCGGCGGAGTTTGAAATCTCGAACGTGTGCGACCGGTGGGAAGACGTGATTGCGCGGGACGAGGTGGATGCGGTGTTCATCGGCACGTGGCCCTACATGCATCGCGACATGTCCATCGCGGCGCTCAAAGCGGGCAAGCACGTGTTCTGTCAGGCGCGCATGGCCATGGACTATACGCAGGCGAAGGAGATGCACGAGGCCGCGCAGAAGTCCGGACGCGTGGCCATGGTGTGTCCCGTTCCCATTGGATTGACGAAGGACTCCACCATCCTCCGCTACGTGAACAGTGGCCGACTGGGCGAAGTGCGGCTGGTGCGGGTGCAGAGCATGTCCAGTGTGTTCGCCGATCGCGGCACGCCCATGACGTGGCGCAAGGATCACCGGCTTTCGGGGCTAAACACGTTCACCCTGGGCATGTATATCGAAGTCATCCATCGTTGGTTCGGCTGGACCAAAACGGTAAGCGCGATGATGCAGATGTTCGTGAAGGAACGGACCGATACGAGCGGAGAACGCGTGGCGGTGGAAATTCCGGATCAGATTCTTTTCAACACGGAGCTTGAGAACGGCATTCCGGTGCAGTACGTCATCAGCGCGGCGGTCCATCACGGCACCGACCATGTCGCGATCCACGGAAGCGACTGGACGCTACAATACGAGGTGAACGAGGACGTGCTGTACGGTGCGGGACCGGGCGAACACATGGGCAGCGCCACGTTGGGCACGGACAACGATTACGACATCGCCAACTGGCCCGTGGAACGCGACTTCATCGATGCCATCCGCGAGGGCAAAGAGTACCACCCGAACTTCTACGATGGCATGAAATACATGCAGGTCATTCAGGCCGTGTACGATTCCGCGCGCGAGGGAAGGACCATCGAACTCGCGTGAAACGCTTGCGCATGCTGCTCGCCGGACCGGAAGCATACTGGCTACTCGTATCGGTGGCGATGTATTTCCTGGCGTCCGGCAATACACCACCCACCGAGGCGGGAAATCAGGCCGTCGAGAAATGGTGGTTTATTCTCCCGCTGGCGCTCGTGCCCGCGACGTTCTTCATACTTCTGCTTCATCGAAACGGAAGCGCGGCAGGATTGCTGGTGCGGATTAACCTCACATGCATTGCGGGGTTGATCGTGTCGGTTCATCTCATCACCGGAGCGATTGATTACGGAGACAGCCGGAATTCCGGTGTCGGGATGGGCTACGTCATGAGCATTATCTTCGGCATGTTTTCTCTATTCGCGAGCAACGTTTTCGCGGCAGGGGGCCTGTGGATTGCGCGGCGAAAACGAAAAAGGCCTGACGGCGGATCGACCGTCAGGCCCAGTGAGTGATTTGCTGTTAGGCGGCGGAAGTCTTCGTTGCGCGCCGCGCTACGAGATAGGCCATGCCCACTTTCACGGCATCGGCCGGAATGAAAAGCAGCACGCCCATGAGCAACCCGGCCCACAATCCGATGCCTGCCCGGAGGCACAACCACGACGTGCCCACGGCGTAGATTGCGGCGATGGCTGCCACCATTCCCAAGACTGGCCGCTTGAATGCCGTCGTCAGGTATGGCGCAAACGCGAAGGCCACTAAGTAGCCCATCGTTGCCCCAATCGGCACCGCGAAGAGCGGAGCGCCCGCGATACCGAGCGCGAGGTACAGCAGGATTCCCGCCATGGCCCGCTCGCGTCCCACGACGTATGCGGCCGCCAGGACCGGGAAGGTCTGGAGCGTCACCGGCACCGGAGTCCAGGGCAGTGGAATCTTGACCAGCGCGGACAACATAATCACGCCCGCGACGGCGGTCGCCTCGAGACAGGCCACGGCCCACGAGTCCGTGGTCCGAACATTTTGCAGAAGATGTGCGTGTGCGCTTTTCATAGTCGCGGGAGTATACGGATTAACTGCGAAACGTTCAACGTTCTTGCGAGCCGGAAGCGCCGCCCTCATCTCCTCCCGTCATGGAGCGAATCATCTGCTGCGATGCGCGCGTGGATTCGTTCTGCTGTTCCATGAACCGTTCGACCTGCCGGTATTCGTCATCGGAAAGCACGGGCGACAACCGCTCCAAAGCGCGACCCATCGCATCGGCTTGTGCGGCGACCAGCGACTCGACATCAAAACGCTCAGTTTTGGGCTTATCGTCAAAGGCCAGGATCATCTCTTCCGCCATGACTTGGCTAACCGTTCCACGCGTCTCCTCGGAAATCGTTGGCGCAGACATGCCCAATTGCATGTTGTAACTCTGCTCCATCATGTAGTACGGCTTGTTGGCTTCGTAGTCTTCCCACGCGGCCATCTCGTCGGCGGTCAGGACTTTGCTGAGTTCGGCGCGCAAGGTGATCTTTAGACCCTCCGGTGACTGGTCCGCCGGAATGGTCGCTTTGTCCACGCCCTGCATGGCTTTGACCGCTAGACGTAGCTCCCCCGCAATCGACTCCGCGAGGATTGCCCGCACGTGTTCGTCCACGTCGGCGGGAAGATTCAGGTCCGCCAGGAATTGAGCGTACTGCGCGGTGACCTGCATCCGTGCGTTGGATTCGATGGCCTCGTCGCTGTCGAACATGCGCAGGAACGGCGAAGCTGATTCAATCTTCGCATTTCCCATAGTATCCGAGTCCACCTGCGTCTGAACGGGGACTACTTGGGTCGAGACGAGGATCGGAGCATCCGCAGGAGTCGGTTGTGCAGCGCTCAGATCGGATCCGGGTTCCGCATTCCCGCTATCCGTATTCGAATCGGACAGGAGCGCCAATTTCTGTCGAAGCTCGGTATTCTCCTCTTGCAGATTTTCCACGCTGGACTGCAGATTCAGCACGCGTTGCGCGAGAACCCCAAGGATAACCAGCAACACGATGCCAAGCGCCGACGCAAAGATGACGAAGTATTTACGCATGTTCTCTCCCCCGTCTTGTTCGCTCCGAGGCGAAAAATCCACCGAACTGTTGGCCGACAACGAACGCGAATGTGCGTTGCCAAACACATTCTTATGGGAACAAACGCCTGATGAAGAACACGATAAGAACTACACCGATCGACGGCAAAATGTAGCGGTTCACCCGGAGTCCCTGGCTCTTGCTGATATCGATAGGGCAGTCAGATAGATTGAGAGCGCTTGCCACGGCCGCTTCGCCCTCGCTATTTGCGTACGCAGCAAGTCCCCGCCGAAAGGAATGGGCGACTCGCGTAGCCAGATCCTGGCGTCCCGGGAGTTCATCAAGCCCGATGTGCTGTGCCAGTTCTACGTAGTCGCGCGGAACGAGATCGCAGGACACTTCACCGCGCGTTGTGATTAGAAGACGCGAATAACCCCACCACGTCATCTTCTCGAACAATGAGGCCCGCAAACGCAGCCGCACCGAAACACATTCTCCGTCACGATTCACCGGCGGCGCTACGAGGCCGTAGGAGTGCAGAAGCGTCAGCCAGGACTTGATCTGCATTCTCGTAACTGGAATGGTTCGGGTCTCGGCCTCCGATGAGAATCTGAGCATCGACGCGATCCACACTCCAGGCGGAACTGCAGCCAGGGCGATGTTGGACTTGTTCACAAGAAAGAACTGCAGAACGAGGAAGAAGCCGAAGGCGCCAGTGGTGTAGGCAGGCGACAACAGCGAGGTCAAGAAAACGACTCCGGCGACCGCGATATTGGCATACTGCTTCACTTTGTCCTTGAGCGAGAGGAGATCGGTTTCCCTTTTGAAGATTGCCGCAAGCAGAAAAACCAGGAGCGCGAAATAGGCAATGCTCAACCCAATGGTTAGCCCCTTGGGCAGCATGTCCCCCGGCGAGTAGTTGAGGGGTATGGTCAACGCAATCGCTGCGGCGATAACTGGCGCGAGAACAATTGCGGCCGCAATGAGCAGGACGCTCCGGACAAGCACGCGTTTGTTGTGGTCAATCAGTCCGTCGGGCGTGTGATTCTTCCAACGCTTCGTGTCGCGCAACGAGCACCACCAGAACAGGGACACCAATGCGGGGAAGGCCAAGATGCCGCCCAGGAACGAACTCGCTGCAATACCTTCTTTAAGCGTGCCTGTGGCCGTAACCGCTTTCATGACGCCCGCGGAGATCGCAGGCAGCGGCGTGATTCCCCAGACGCCTTTGAGGTCACCCAGCCGGTCGCCCAGTACTATACGGGCCCTTCGAAGCCGCATCTTGATGGTGCTTTCCTTCATTCCGGTGAGCGAAGCGATTTCGGTTATCGTCAACTCTTGTCCATAGTGCAGGCTGAGTACTTCGCGGCTGGGAGGGTCCAACTGTGCGATGCGGGACCAGAGCGTTTGAATTGTGTCGGAAGCCCCAATCCGCAACCTCGGGTCCGGCGCGTTCTCGACGGGCTGTCCGGACCGGCCCAATGAATCTCTCAGACGCTTGTTTCGCCATTTGCCGCGTAGAAAATCGACGCACAGCCGACGCAGAATCATGAACAGCCACGGTCCGAAGGCTTCGCGGTTTCGCAGCATGGGTAACCTCTCGTAGGCGCGAAGAAAGGCCTCTTGGCTGAGATCCATGGCGTCGTGGGCGTCATACACCCTGGCCAGCGCTACCGCGAAGACCTTCGCCTGATAGCGAGACACCAGGAACCCAAAGGCGTCCCGGTCGCCACGGAGGGTCTTCTCTATCGCCTCTGTGTCGTCCATTTCGTTTCTCCCGAATCGAGCTTCGATCCAATAGACGAACGGAGCGTGGAGAAGGTCAACGTGCTGTACGGCGCCGGAAGCGGTGCGGGAATACAGGAAACAACCGATTGCATCGATTAAAGCCCCCCCAACATAGCCACGGCGATTACATTTCATTCACCCGAGGTGATGCGACCGAATCTTCGCTACCGGCCTGATTCGCGTCGCGCCCCGTATCATTCGGGTTCAAGGGATTGGAGCGAATACCGTCAAGCGTGGACCAGTAGCCCTTTAACGCGGTACGGCCTCCTTCTGTTAAGCGGTACTCCGTGCGGGGGATCTTCCCATTGTAGCCCTTTTCGATGGCGACGTAGCCGGCTTTTTCAAGGCGGTCCATGTGGGACGACAGGTTGCCCCGAGTGAGCCCTAGCGCCGTCAGCAAGAAATTAAAGTCTGCCACGTCGATACCGGAGAGCACCATGGCGATGCGCAACCGGGCGGGTTC
>JAHDWY010000059.1:0-681 GCA_023384315.1 Candidatus Hydrogenedentota bacterium
CCAATCCGATTCATCCTTGTCGCGCGGATAATCCGTCAGCACCTCGTGCACCGGGTTCAGGTTCTTGCCGAGACTGGTCTGGTGGTGCGTGATCGATATGGACTGGTCGCCGCAGACGATGAGAAACACGTTCGGATGATTACGAAAGCACTTATCCCACAGTTGTTGCGGCGTGTTGCCGCGTTCGCCGTGGACCTTCTTCCATTCCATGCGCCCCTGCGGCACATCGATCCCCTTTCGCGGAATGCCGCCGAGATACATGTGCGTCGCGATGATGGCCATTCGGTCGCGATGTTCGTCCAGCACCCCGTCCACCCACGCGAGCACGTTGTCCGGCGCGTTGCACTCCACGTGCACAATGACGAAGTCCAACCCCTCCGCGGAGAACAATTGATAGCTGTTAGCGTTGTTTCCAGAAACGGCCGGAGCCAAATCCGGAAGGCCCGCGTACGTCCCCGCATACCACGGCTCGCCCTCGTACCGTTCCGCGCCGAAATACTTCTGGAACAGCGAAGAGTCGCCCGACTCCCGCTCCATGTCATGATTCCCGACGACGATCCCGTACGGAACCTTGCCATGAATGCGATCCATATTCTCGCGGGCGATCTGCCACTGGAAGTCATTGAGCCGGTCGACGATGTCTCCCGTATGCGTGACAAACACGACGCGCTGGGCTTCGAG
>JAHDWY010000059.1:691-12067 GCA_023384315.1 Candidatus Hydrogenedentota bacterium
ACGTCGTGCGCGAATCAAACGCGGGGTTACTGGGTTCCCCGCTCTCATCCTCCTGCCCCGAACCCGGACCCAGATACCGCTGCGTATCAGGAATCACCGCGAATGTAAACGTCCCTTCCGGCGCGGGCCCCAAGGGCTCGGCGCTGGCCGGCACCGGCGCAGCAACACGCGCTATCAGAATCCCAACGATGATCAGCAACACTGTGATGCGGACACTTCGGAGCATACGACGATTCCCCCTTTCATAAAAGCAGATCCAACGCTATCGGTATCAGTTTCGCTATCGTAATCGAAGCGCCACGCCAAGTGCACACCGGCTCGACGGTCTGCGTCTTGGATGTGGGTTTCTATGGGAACTCGCCAGTTTCGCGTAATGAATTGTGGATATTCATCTACAATCGCCCATTGCATCTGGGAATTGGCCACAAAAGAACGCATAGAACGCAGAAGTGACTTCTTCTCTCCTTTTTGCGCTCTATGCGTTCTTTTATGGCCACTACATTTCTTCCCGTTGCAGTGGATCCGAACGGAGAAAACGGGCCTTCGGCCTCTGGCTACACGCCTTGGTATCGCATTTTTCCAGATCTGAGATCTCAGATTTGAAATCGATACCGGTTCTCAGATCACGATCGCCGTTGCGACTGACATCGTCTCGATGCTGGAACCGGCAGACCCAGCCCTAATTTCCAGGCGTAGGCCCCGGCTCGATGGCCCGCCTAATTCCTCCCGAACTCCACGCGACGGTTACGGCTCCAGGCCTGCTCGTCGTGTCCAGGGTCCGCCGGCAACTCTTCGCCATAGCTGATCGTCGTGAGAATGCCGGGTTCCACACCGAGACGCACCAGATGAGCCTTGACGGCCTGCGCGCGGTGTTCGCCAAGCGTCAAGTTGTATTCTGCGGTGCCGCGCTCGTCGCAATGCCCCTCAATGAGTACCCGCGACCCGTCCGACTGCATCTGCGGCGCGTAACCGCTGAGCGTGGTCATCGTATCCTGGGAAAGCGCGTAGCTGTCGTAGGCAAAGTACACCGGATCGTATGGCGCGCGCGGCCACTGAATTCCGAGGCTATCCATAGAGCTTGATTCGCCCGGATAGCGTGTACCGATGTCTCCTCCACTTCCGCTTTGCTGCTGACCCTGTTGGAGAGCGTCTGCCGTGAAGATGGGATTCACGTTGGACCTCCGCGCACAGCCTGCGGGAAACATTCCAAGGATCGCAATTGCAACCAACAGTACAAGCAGGGGCTGGGCGAAACGCATGGCGATACACTCCTTCCGCGGATACCGCGATACAGTGTGGTAGATTGCTGTCCATTCTTCGCCGGCGTACGGAACTATATATCCCTCACCGTCCCCGCGGGTTGCCTGCCGAGAAATTGCATTCAATACTCCGTCTTTAATCGCTACCGATATCGGTATCGAAAGCGTATTGCGCTTCCCACTTCGATCCCGATCGCGACGAATGGAGCCGAAGGTGCTGTCCTTCGCTCCGGCGAAACCCACCACCCTGAGAATTCTGCCAGCACCCCTAAAGATTCCACCGCAAATGCCGATAAATGGGTTTGGGACATGCGGAAACGCCGTGGCGCCGGCGTCGACTTGAGAGGGTAAACCGAATGGCTGTAACAATTTCCTCCGTGCAAACGAATCTCTTCGCCCAGTATCAATCCACGCAACTCAGCTTCCGCCAAAACCAGGAATCGGCTACGGCCCTCGTCCGCGACAGCTTGGACCTCGGCCAGAGCGGCCCGCTATCCACAGAAGACGCCATCAACATCGTCACCGAACGGTCGTTGAACAAGCTGCTTTCGGTGGTGAATGAAGCGCGCGCGGAACTTGGAATCCCGGAAGGTTCGGCGCTGGATATTTCGCCCGAAGCGACCGCCGGCCGTATCGCGGACTTCGCCCTGGGTTTCTTCGACGTTTACCGCGAACAGCATTCCGAGCTTGGCGAGGACGAGGCGCGCCAGCAGTTTGCCGAGTTTATCGGCGCCGCGATCGGTCAAGGGATTGAAGAAGCTCGCGGTATCCTCGGCGCCTTGCAGGCGTTGAACCCCGACGTGGACAACAAGATCGAAACCATTGCTGACTTGATCCAACAGCGCCTTGATGCGTTCGTGTCCGGAGTCGAATAACCCGCACAAAAAGTTGCATCGCCCCGCGGCCCTGTTGTACACTCCGCCTTCGCTGACACCACACAAAATCGCTTGATTTGCCGGAGTGGTGAAATTGGCAGACACGCACGGTTCAGGGCCGTGTGGGCGCAAGCCCGTGGGGGTTCAAGTCCCTTCTCCGGCACCATCACTTTCGTTGCACAGGCCGTCCGGGACACCGGTCGGCCTGTCGTTATTTCCTTCGGCGCGAATCGACGCGGGCGGCCGTTGCGCGTCCCGAAAACCGTCAAGCCGCCCGGCGAGCAATCCGGCAATCGGCGCCGTTGAATCGATTCGTTCCAACGACATGCGAATGATCGCCGTAATGGGTACCGCCAGGACCATTCCTTCGAATCCCCACAGAATGCCCCAGAAAATCAGCGAGAGCAACACCACCGCTGGGTGAAGATCCAGCGACATCCCCATAATCTTCGGTTCAAGCACGCTCCCGATTGAAAACTGAATCGTTGCAGGAATGAGAATGGCCAGAATCTTCGCCGTTTGCGAAAGCTCCGGCGACAGAAGCACGATGGGGAGCGGCAGAACGGTTGCCACAATCGAGCCGATATTGGGAATGAAATTCAGCAGAAACGCAAAGGCGCCAAAGGTGATTGCGAATTGAACCCCCAGAAGTTCGAGTGTGGCGTACACAAGCGCTCCCGTAATCCCGGAAAGGACGACCTTCGTGGTGATGTACCGCTTGATATGCTTCTCGATCTCCCCCAGCGCGCCCGTACTGCGTTTCCCCGTCCCCTTATTGCCCAGCAGAATGAACAGGGCAAACAACATGACCAGCAATCCCTTCGAAAGCAGGCTAGCGATCGTACCGGTCAAGCTGCGCAGCACGCCTTCCACGGTACCGGCCGGCAGGATCGAAAAGAAATCAATGTCCCGCTCCGGATCGATTCCAAATTGTGCCAAGGGCAATCGCTCAGCGATGTCATTCACCAGCGTCTGAAATTGGCGCTGGTAAGCGCCGACATTCCGGGCAAACTGCGTGATCGACACCGAGATAAATCCGCCGAGCACCGCGACGACCACAAAGACGGCGATGAGCGCGATTATCACCGATACCACGTGAGGAATGCGCGTGACGCGGGTCATCGTGTGGACAATCGGGGTCAGCGTGATCGCGAGGAATAACGCGTAAACAAATGGGACGACTACGGCGCGCATCCAGAACAGGGCGGCCGCGACCGCGATGGCGGTCAGCGCAAGCAGACACGCCGTCTGAATCCGATGCTGGGGTATGGGTCTGGTCACAAAACGATTCAACTCCACCTCAAGCGCTGGACAAATCCTGGTTGCGGTCTCGAAACAGATTGTAGACCGTACGGTCGCGCGTTCGCAAAAAGGATGCGAATTCCAACGCCTGTTTGTAGTATGATGCCCCCGGTGTAATCATGCAAGCCAATGGTGTAGGGAAGTGAAAACGATGAACCGAGTGCTGTTGTCCGCTCTGGGACTGTGCCTGGCCGGTTGCGGAATTGCTCACGCCGAGCCGGTCTCGCGCATCACCATCGACGGGAGTTTCACGGACTGGCAGTACGTGCCCGCCTACACGGATCCCGTCGACGACCAGCACGACACGGATCACAACCTGCCCGGGGATACGCCCGCCTACGTCGATCACGAAGACGTGGACCTCATCGAGTTCAAATTCACCCACGACGAAAATAACCTCTACGCCTACTTCAAAGCAACGGGGGAAATCGGCCGGACGCAAAGTTCCGGCTCCGGCACGGCGGGCCGCTACTACGTCATCGTCACGATCGACGTGGACAACAACGACGCCACCGGATACCCGCTCCACGAAGGCGGGTATTACCCGACCACTCCCGGCTATGACATGAACATGGAGGTTGAATACTTCGATGCGGCCTTCAACACGGGGCACTACCTGAACCACGGCTGTCTCAATCAAAATGAGCTTGATCAGGCAGAACTCGATCAAGCGAATGGCGTGGTCGACGTACGACCGGGCACCTACGACTTCTACTCCCAATGGGTCTGGTGGGACACACCGCAGGGATACATGGATGAAATCACGCTACCGGATGGCACAAGTACCATCATCTGGGTCGCGGACAAGGGCCCCGTCTATCAAGGCATCATCACCATCGAACTTTCTGCCGACAAACACGAGGCCGAAATGATGGCCCCCTTCCGCGGGTTCATGAAAGACAAAAACCCTCCCGGCAACGCCATCATGGCCCTCGGCAAAACGATTGACGCATCCTTCTCCCTCGAGGCGAGCGGCGAACTGGCCGTCGGTGCACAGTGGGCGTCGGATACCGCAGACCCGCTGAACGGATACTATCTCGCCCTGCCCACGGAGGACAGCGACGGCGACCTCCTGCTCGACGGATGGGAAGCCGACCACGCGTTGAACCCCAATGACGACGGCTCAACCGATGTCGATCACGGGGCCAACGGCGATCCCGACGGCGATACCTTTACCAATCTGCAGGAGCAAACCGCGGGGACCGACCCGCGGGATTCGGGGAGTTTTCCCGTTCCGGTTACGATCAGCACGTTCTCAGCCGACTAATCGCGTAGACTTTGTGGCAAGGTAAATCGCCGGTCGTCGTTGTGGCGACGACGATATCGGCGGTATTTGGATTCAGGGGGTGGCGCTGCGCTTCGGGCCGGAGGGTCTAAGGCTAACGCTGTCGCATCATGTTAAGTGTGAAACACGTATCCGCTAAAGTTCTGATCTTTGCCGTCGTCCCGCTCACCGTAAACGGAATCATGAACGACTGCCTTCAGGCCATCATCGCGCCGCATAGTTTCAACGACATGCGCCCCGACTCCGGACGCGAATTTGGGCTGCTGGAGAATTTGCAGCACCTGTTGATACTGATTATGGTCGGCACATGCGCGTGGGCGATCTGGCGGAAACCGTTGCGATGGCAAAAGTTGGGCTTCGCGTTCGTGGCCCTGTTCGCGGCCTTCATCTTCCTTGAAGAAATCGACTACGGCCTCCACTACTACGAGTACTACCACGGGATCCAATGGTACGAGTCGGCCGACGTGCGCAATCTTCACAACCAGGGCGACGTAACGGACATTATGAAACGCGCCGTAGACGTTGGCCTGGTCGTGCTGTTCCTCATCGTCGCCTGGGCCTGCGGCCGAAGCCGCTTCGCCCTCGTCCGCTACCTGGCGCCGGACAAATGGTTTACCCTTACCCTGCTATGCATGGTGGCCATGCGGTTTGTGGTCCACGAACTGGGCGAGCGCGAGCGTGAAATCGCCGGGCCTCTGGGCCAGGTTGGCGCCATATCCCGCGGCAACCTTTCAGAGTTTCGCGAGTTCTTCATCTACTATACCTTCATGATCTATCTCATGACACTCGTGTTTCTCCGGGATTTCCGCCGGACCCGCGAATCAATACGTCCTGCCGACTAGCGTCAAGAATGCAAGCTCTCTGCCGTCTCTGATGTCCCTGCCACCAACTCGCCGGCTCCCGTGTTGCATGGCGGCGGTGGTTTTGCGTTTACGCTCCGCCGGAGTATACTCACGGTCAGCAGATGCCGCTGCAATTGGGGGCAGACTTGTCAAGGCGGCGCGCAAGCTGCGCCAACATCTGGCCAGCGCGAACCAGATACGGTGGTAGCCGTAAACCAGGGAGAGCGTCATGGGGAGAGTCTTCACAGTATCGATTATCGTAGTGGCTTGTGGCATGGCTTGGGCCGGCAAGATTCGCGAAATCACAATCGACGGCGAATTCGACGACTGGCAAAAGGTCCGCTCCCATTTCGACCCACCCAATGACACCCACGACACGGACCACGATCAGCAGTTCGATGTGCCCTTCCCCGTCTCCCATCCCGATGTCGACTTGCTAGAATTCAAAATCGCGCACGACGAGGAGAACCTCTACGCCTACTTCCGCTCCGGCGGCATCATCGGCCGCACCCAAAACGAGGCCCAAGGCAACCCCGGCCGGTTTTATGTGATCGTGACGATTGACGTGGACAACAAGGACGAAACGGGTTACTGGTTACACGAAGGCGGCTATTACCCGACGACCCCCGGCTACGACATGAACATGGAGGTCGAGTTTTACAACGGCGCCTTCAACACGGGGCACTACCTGAATCACGGCTGCCGCAACCTGGCCGAATTCCAGCAGGCCCAGCAACAACAGTCCAACGGGTGGGTCAAACTTCGCCCCGGCACCTACGACTGGTACACCCAATGGGTCTACTGGGATTTCCCGACCGGTTTCCCCAACGAGATCATTCTCCCCAACGGCGCTGCCATCGTATGGGTCTTGGATAAAGGGCCAGTCTATCAGGGCATCATCGAGATTGGCCTGTCCGGCGATGGCCATGAGGCGGAGATGAAAGCCCCCTTCCGGGGATTCTTGGACAGAAAGAACGGCAATCCAATCGTCCGTTTGGGCCGTAGGATCGATGTCTCCTTTTCCCTCGAAGCGAGCGGCGAATTGGCGCCGGGCCGCGAATGGGCATCAGACACCGCGGACCCCGTGAAGTACCGCCTCGGCAAAAGGCACGCTAACAAGTAGGCCGCGGAACCGTGACATGTCACGAGAGGGATCGTTTCGGGTAGTGACCTATGGGAAACCGCGGCGCCGCATGGATTGACCAGATTCGGAAGCGTTCCGCACGATCCGCCATGCCCATCATGAGCTATCCCGGCCTCGTCTTCGCTGGCGGGACCGTCAGGGACGTAGTCACGCGCGCCGACGCCCAGGTCGCGTGCATTCGCGCGCTCAACGAAACCTATCCCACCATCGCCGTGCTCGCGCCCATGGATCTCTCCGTCGAAGCCGAAGCGTTCGGGTGCCGCGTCGCATTTCATGACGACGATATCCCCACGGTTACCACGCCGTGCATCCAGTCGCCCGCGGAACAGTCGCAACTGCCAGTGCCCGAAGTGGGCGCCGCACGAACCGCCGTCTACCTCGATGCGGCGGAGCGCCTGAGCAAGCACTTCAGTGACCGGCCGGTGTTCGCAGGAATGATCGGACCCTTCTCCCTCGCCGTTCGCCTGCGGGACATGACGGAGATCATGCTGGATCTCATGCTCGAACCAGACCGCGTCGCGGACCTCCTCGAGCGCTGTACGGCCTTTCAGATCCAGTACGCACGAGCCTTCAAAGCTTGTGGCGCGGGCGGCGTCATCATGGCGGAACCGGCGGCGGGACTTCTGGCTCCCGAGCAATGCGAAGCATTCTCATCGCGATTAATCGCAAGAATTGTCGATGCCGTTCAGGACGAATCGTTCCTTGTTATCCTGCACAACTGTGGTCAAGTCACCCTATCCATCGTGTCCATGGTGGGCACCGGAGTGCGCTGCATCCACGTCGGCAACGCGGTCAACATCCTCGATATCCTGCCGCAGGTGCCGGAGAACGTACTGGTATGTGGAAACATCGACCCTGCCGGTGCATTCCGAAACGGGACGGCAGACCACGTGTACTCGACCGCAACTGACCTGCTGAACCGCACCCGCGAATACCCGAACTTCGTCCTCTCGTCCGGCTGCGACATCCCTCCCGGCACTCCCATCGAGAACATCAACGCCTTCTATCGCGCGCTGCTGGATTTCAACGGCACCCCTTGAGCCAATCGTGTTCCGATGAACGAGGCGCTCGGACCGCAATGTTCTCCGCCAATTCGCGAACCGGGAAGGAACAATACACGTTCGCGCGGACGCGATACGGAACTCAGGGCATTACTGGGGAAGGTCCTGCGCCGCCCCGAGTGGGTACGATCAGTCGCGCCCCCCGCCCTGCCCGCATGCCGGGCAGAACCCGCGCAACTCGACGTGACTGGAACGTACCACGTACTCTTCGGGAACGGCCCGCGCCAACGCCTCGCGATTTAATTCAGACGCAAACACGTCGCGGATTTCTCCGCACCCATCGCATATGAAATGATCGTGTGGAAGGGGATTCGATTCAAATCGCGCGCTCGATGTCGACGCGCCTACCCGGCCAATGATATTGCATTCCTCCAGGCTGCCTAGCGTCCGGTAAACTGTGTCCAACGAGATCGTGGGAATCCGCATACGGACCCGCGTGTAAACCATCTCCGCGCTCGGATGATCCTTGGCGGCCATCAGTTCCCGGTAAATCTCAAGCCGTTGGTGGGTGAGCCGCAGCCCGTTTTGCTTGCACGCAGTTACAAATGCATCCATCCGATCGTCCATGTCCCAGACTGCCGCACCGTTAATGTTCATCATCGACCTGCCAATCTCGCACCTAGACCCTGCAATTGGTATACCCCCATTTGAATTCGAGGCCTCGAATCCAGAAAGCATTCGAGGGCCAAACCCCTTAACACAAAACCACCGATTTCATACTACCATATCTGATAGAGATTCCTAGCTACAAATTTGCCGCCAATCTACTCTGGCGCTTAATCGCTTGATGCAAAACAACGAGAGGGACGCCGTTCGGTATGAACAGTCTCAACATCCTACGATTTTCGCAGTCGCAATGGTTATGACCTGGGCCGGGATGGCACAGCAATCCAGAAAGCCGACGCGCAACGCCCCGATTGGCGGAGAGAACCATCCTCTGGAGAATCCTGCAGGCGCACAGAGAAGAACTGCTCGCATGCACACCGTAGCCGATCCCGTCAATCCAAATCTTTGAATAGGACTCCGTGCACCGCGAACTTCCCACACGCTTGCCTTTATGCGTGCGAGGAACCTGGAGCAAACGCCAGGTCTTCATCCATTCGCCCGATGCGACAGGCAGAGAGAAATTCCAGTATTTTCCACACGGAAACTGTGGATCATCTCGAAATGTCCGCCCCAAACACCCCCCAAATCTGCTAAACTTACTATTGGCATACTGCCGGAGTTGCTTGTAACTGGGTAGCCGAGGGATACCACATCGTGGGACGTTGCCGGTATATCTGTGTCGTTTTGGCACTTGCAGCGATTTCGTCGCTGCGGTTCTCCGCCCTGTCCGCACCGCTGGACGGGAACGCGCCGGTCGACCCCGCTCCCCCGATTAGCGCGTCGAATAGCCCGAATTCCTCTATTCCCCTTTCCGAATCCGAACAGGCCTGGGTCCGGGAGCACCCCGTAATTCGCGTAGCGGCCACCCAGGACTGGCCTCCGTTTGAATTCGTTAACGCAGACGGAAACTATACGGGCATCAGCGCTGACCTGCTGACCGAGCTTTGCCGTCGCACCGGCCTTCAGGTCGAGTACGTAACTGGCTCGTGGCCGGAACTCTACGAGATGTTGCGCAACCGCGAACTGGATGTGTGCCCGGGCATGGGCGTCAGCCCGGAGCGCAAGAAGGAATTCCTGTTCACCAAACCGCTGTGGCGTTTCCCCCACGCGATCTACGTGCAGTCCGAAAACCTCGATATCGCGGACCTGGACGACCTGGCAGGTAAAGTGGTTTCCGTTGAAAGCGGCTACTACACCCAGGAGATTCTGCAATCGGAGTATCCCGAGATTCGGCTTTCGAAGTTCTCCAACGCGTTGCAGGCCTTGCTTGCCGTGGACAACGGCGACGCCGATGCGTATATCGGAAACACCGCGGTATCCTCATACGTAATCGACCGCAATGTCATCACGGGACTCAAGCCAGTCTGGTGCGCGGAGCTCGACTCCTTTCAACTCTCCATCGGCGTCCGGGCCGATTACGCTCCCCTCGTGGAGATATTGAACCGGGCCATCGATAGTCTCACCGCGCCCGAGATCAGGGCCATCATCGCGAAATACGCGGTTGTCCCCCAGTGGGTCGAACTCACCGAAGCGGAACAAAATTGGATCGAAGCGCACCCCGCAATCCGACTTGGTATCGACCCGGAGTTTGCGCCCTTCGAATTCATCGCGGAAGACGGCAGCTACCAGGGAATGGCCTCCGACTACATTGACCTGCTCAACCAACGGCTCGGCATCGCATTGCAGGTCGTGCACGATCGCTCCTGGGAAGAGGCCTCCTCCTTGGCGATGGCCCACGAACTGGACGCGCTCCCCTGTGTTGCCACGACCGAAGAACGGGCGGAGCGATTCCTGTTTACCGATCCCTACCTCTCCTTTTACCGCGTTGCCGTCACACGAGTGGACGCCCCCCTCGTGGCCGGCATCGGCGACCTGGCGAAAATGCGCGTCGCGGTACAGGCGAACTCTTCGCACCACGGGTTTCTTGTGGAGAATACCTCCCTCTCCCCCGTGCTCTTCGATACCGTGCAGGACACACTCGCCGCCGTGTCTCGCGGGGAAGTCGATGCGGCAGTCGGAAACGTGGCCACCATTACGTACTGGATTCGCAAGCTCGGATTGACCAACATCCGCATCGCCGCCCCGGTCGACCAAGGCGAAAACACCCTCCACTTCGCCGTACGCAATGACTGGCCGGAACTCGTTTCCATACTCAACAAGGGCCTGGCCAGCATCACGGAAGAAGAGGCCCACGCCATACGCCAGAAATGGGTGGGCGTGTCCGTCGAACCCGGCCTGAACCCTCGGCGCGTTCTCCGCTACACCGTCGCAGCGGTCGCCGCCGCTCTCTTCTTTTTCCTGCTGTTCGGTCTTCACAACCACCGTCTTCGAAAGGAAATCCGCTTCCGCAGGGCGGCCGAAGAGGCGCGAAACCAAACCGAATCGGACTACCGGACCCTCGTCGAAAGTGCAAACAGCGTCATACTGCGAATGAAAACGGATGGCACCGTCACGTTTTTGAATGCTTTCGGCGAACGTTTCTTCGGATTCCCCAGCGGTGCACTTCTCGGGAAGAAGATACTCGACACCATCGTGCCCGAGTCCGAATCGCAAGGCCGGGACTTGCGCGAACTCATGGAGGACCTCGCGCGCGATCCCGATCGATATGTCATCAACGAAAACGAGAACATCACGCGCTCGGGCGAGCGGGTCTGGGTAGCCTGGACGAACCGCCCCCTGTACGGCCCCAAGGGAGACATTGAGGAAATCCTCTGTGTCGGGTCGGACATGACCGCGCGAAAACGCGCCGAATCCATCCTGTTCCGCTACGAATTCATCGTGAACACCGTCGACGACATGATGAGTGTGATCGATTCCGATGGGCGCTATGAAGTCGTCAATTCCGCGTGGTGTGCCGCCATGTCCATGGATCGCGACAACGTGATCGGCAAGTCAATTTCGGAAGTCTGGCCACCCGAGGCCGCCCAGAATCACATCTGGCCGGATCTTGGCCGCTGCCTGAATGGAGAAGTCGTCTCCTACGAATCAACCGTCGAGTTTCC
>JAHDWY010000060.1 GCA_023384315.1 Candidatus Hydrogenedentota bacterium
CGAAGATCTCCATGCGGCTGGTGGCGGACCAGGAACCGGCGGAGATCCGCGATCAGTTGTGCGCGTATCTCGAAGCGACGGCGCCGAAAGGCATCGAGTGGGAAGTTCGCGAGCTCGTGCATGGCAAGGGCGCGATCATGGATCGGAAGTCCGCGTACATCCAGGCGGCCATGGGCGCGCTGCGCACCGTGTTCAACAAGGAACCGGTGTTTAAGAGAGAAGGCGGCAGCGTGCCGATCGTGGGATTGTTTCAGGAGAAGCTGGGCGTCGACTCGGTGATGCTCGGATTTGCCCTGCCCGATGACGGGATTCATGGGCCGAACGAGCGCCAGTACCTGCCGAATTTCTTCAGGGGCATTGACACCTACATTCATTTCATGACGGCGTTGTAGAACGAAGGAGCGGATCGTGGCGGAGGAGAAACCGGTACAGGCTGAGGGCACGCGCTGGTCGGACCTGTACAAATTGGAAGATTGGTGGGCCGTCTGGCTCGGGTTTGCATTGCTGGCGATCGCGGCGATGGGAGTACTGCCGGCCATACCCACACTACCGGGCTGGCAGTGGGGCGGTTTCCTCGAGGCGCACACGGGCGGGCTGGCGCTGGGTCTGGTGGTGCTTGCCATCGGATTGGCGGCGCTGTTCTCCGTAGCCGTAGCTGTGATGAAAGGCCGGGAATGGGGGCGATTCTACCCCGCATTCCTGGTTGTGTTTGTTCTCGCGGCTGTTTCCTACATTCTCGAAAAGGAGAAGTCCGTCAGTGCCTATGATATTCCGTATGCGTTCTGGGCTCTGGCGCTGGGTATGTTGATCAGCAACACTGTCGGGACTCCCGGTTGGCTGAAGTCTGGTGTGCAGACAGAGTTCTACATCAAGACCGGGCTCGTCCTGCTGGGCGCGGAGATTCTCGTCGACAAGATCCTCGCGTTCAGCGGGTACGGCCTCGCGATAGCATGGGGCGTAACGCCCATCGTCATTGTCTTCATGTGGTTGTTTGGCACCCGGTTCCTGAAGATGTTGAACAAGCCGCTCGTGATTACGATTGCGACGGCGACTTCCGTGTGCGGCGTCTCGGCGGCCATTGCCGCAGCGGCGGCCTCGCGCGCGAAGAAAGAAGACCTCACCGTCGCGGTCGGCATGTCGCTCATCTTTACGGTGCTGATGATGATTGCCATGCCGGCGTTGATTACGGCCATTGGCATGAGCCCCACCTTGGGCGGCGCCTGGATGGGCGGGACGATCGACGCGACGGGCGCGGTGGTGGCCGCGGGCGTGGCGCTCGGCAAGGAGGGCGAAGCCGTCGCGGCGATTGTGAAGATGATTCAGAATGTGCTCATCGGGATCGTCGCCTTCGGCATTGCGGTGTTTTGGGTGACGTCCGTGGAGCGGGACTCCAGCGGCGCGCGGCCGTCGCTCATGGAGGTTTGGTACCGGCTACCCAAGTTCATTCTCGGATTTATGGCGGCTTCGATTATCGCGAGCATCGTCAATGCCAGCGGAGACGGATCCGCGTTTCTTGATGGGGTGTTGGCGCAGACCAAATCGTTCCGCGGCTGGTTTTTCGGCCTGGCCTTTGTATCCATTGGTTTGGAATCGAATCTGCGCGACTTGGCGAAGCAGATGTCCGGCGGCAAGCCCATCGTGCTGTACGTAGTCGGGCAAACCTTCAATCTCATTTTGACGCTGGCGGTTGCGTGGCTCGTGTTGAGCGGCGTGCTCTTTCCCGAACCGCCGCTGTTGGCGGCGCCATGATGCAGCGGGCGCTTCGCAATCTGGCGGTATGGACCGCGGCGATTGGCACGGTGGTAGTGCTGATAGCGTGGGTGTTGCCGTGGGCGGGCGCACGCGGGTACGCGGGTGAGGTCATACGCGCCAATCTGTGCGAAGGCCGCGATGCGACGGCGCTGTTTTACACGGAATCGGAGCGCACGCTGGAAATCGCGGAACAAGTCCAGCAACGGAAAGACAGCCAAGAGGAAACCTCGAATCCATGAAGCATGCGACAAAAGACGGAGCGATCGTGGTGCGCGGCAAACTGCTCGGCGGGAGCAAGCTGTCCGACGTGGTGGTGCGCAACGGCAAGGTCGAGGCGGTCAGACCCGCCGGACGCGGCGCGGCGGACATCGGCGGACCGAAGGCATTTATCGGACCGACGCTCTTCGACATTCAGGTGAACGGATTCGGCGGCATCAATCTGCAAGGCGACAAGGTGGTGCCCGAGGACTTTTCGAAGATTGGGGCGATGCTCGCCAAGTGGGGCGTGTCGCATTGGATCCCGACCTTGATAACCGGCGCGCAACGGGACATGGAACACGGCTGCCGCATCTTCGTGGAAGCGTTGCAGGACAAGGAAGTCGCGCGCGCGGTGCCTGGCATCCATCTCGAAGGGCCGTACATCTCACCGGTGGACGGACCGCGCGGGGCGCACGCGAAACGGCACGTGCGCAAACCGAGCATTCGCGAGTTCGACCGGCTCATGAAAGCGGCGGACGGGAAGATCAGTTACACGACGGTCGCGCCGGAACTACCTGGTGCGATTGAGTACATCAAGGCGGTTACCACGCGCGGCGTTGTCGTATCACTCGGTCATCACAATGGCAGCACCGAGGAGATTGCGCGCGCGGTCGATGCGGGCGCGACCCTGTGCACGCACGTGGGCAACGGGATCGCCGCGCAGATCAACCGGCATTTCAATCCCATCTGGCCGCAGTTGGCGGACGACCGGTTGACGTGCTCGTTCATTGCGGACCTGGAGCATTTACCGGAGAACGTTTTGAAAGTGTTCATGCGGGCGAAGGGGCCGGAACGGACGATCCTCACGTCCGACGTGGTGCATATCGCGGGACTGAAACCGGGGCACTACGACCTCGGCGGTATGCCGGTGGAGTTGAAACCCAGCGGCCGGATTTGTCTGAGTGGGACGGAACTGCTTGCGGGCAGTACGCTGGTGTTGTTGCAGGGGATCGTGAACGTCGCGGAGCATACGGACCTGACGTTGGAGGAGGCCTTTGCGTCAGCGTCGCGCGTGCCAGCGAAGGCGCTGGGATTGAAGCACAAGTTCGACCTGCCCCGGCGTGGACGGAAGGCGGACTTTGTGGTGTTTGAACTCGCCGGTGCCAAGGGACGGCGCAACGCAAAGGTGCGGGCGTCGTTCGTGAACGGGCGTAGGATGGTGTAAGCTTGCGATTTGCTGAGACATGAATCAGCATGAAGAAATGGAAGCCTCTATCGTGCGTAAGAACATCCCCCTTGATCCCCCTTCAAAGGGGGAAAAGCTGCAACGCCTTGCGTTGCGCCCAAACTACCGATGACGTCGTGTAGAGACGTACGCGAGCACCGCCCCGAACTCAAGTTTGAGCAATTCCCCCTTTGAAGGGGGATCAAGGGGGATGTTCTTCGAGCAAGGTAGGGCCTGACTCTGTATCCTCAATTGTGGTGACTTGCGCCAAGAACTAACGTGCGCTCATCGATCTTTTTTCATTTCACCGGGGTCAGGGTGATCGCGCGGAGGTCCATGAGGTAGTCGCGGGGATCGCCTACGGGACGGATGGAGATCTGCTGCGTTCCGGCGGCAAGGTGGATGGTGCCGATGGTCTTGGTGCGGTACTGGTCCCAGGTGCCGGTGCTGTCCGCAGTGGCCGATGCGACGTGTTCGCCGCAGGCAATAGTGAAAGGGTTGCCGCCGTTTGCGGAATCGCAGGCGTAGTCCAGTGCGATCGCATAATCGCGTTCGCCGGGGGCGTTTACGGTCCAGACGGCGCGGTCATCTTCGCTGCCCCAGTAGCCGAGGTTATTGTGAGCCGACTCGAAGATGAGCGTGCTGCCATAGATCTCCGCGTCGCTCGCGAGAAGCGTGATGCTGCCGTCCTTCTCCGGTTCTACGGTGCGCGGTTTGTTGCCGGGGAACTCCTTGGCCTCCGGCCGGAAGTCCAGGACGAAAGCGATAAGGTCGGCGATGGCCTTCACGTCGAGACCGTCTTCCAGGCCGTTTGGCATGGGGGATTGATCCGATGCCTTCAGGTTTTCAATTTCCGTGCGCAGAATCGTGTTGCGTTCGCCGTTGGGACTGAGGAGGGTGACACTGTTACCGGATTCGGCTGCGAGCACGCCGCTGTAGCTCTGAAGATCCGTCGTCTCCACGGTGTAATCGAGATAGCGCGTCTCGACGGAGCGGTTGGGGTCCAGCACGGAAATCAGGATGTTTTCCGGCGAACGATCGGAGATGGCGGTGAGGTCCGGTCCAACGGGATGGCCGATTTCGCCGAGACGGTGGCAGGACGCACAGCGTTCGCGGAAAATGCCGCGGCCTTTGAGGAACTCGCCGCGCGTTTCAATGGCGGGCCAGAATTGCTCGACGATGGCCTGGCGATCGGGATTGACCACGTCGGCAAAGAGGGCCAAGGCGCGGTCGCGGATATCGGCGCGCGTGTGGTTCAGCAACTTCTGCCGTCGCGATGCATCCACTTGGCGGAGAGAAACCGTGCCGTCTTCCAAGGCCGCGACGAGGGCATCCAGCCATTCGCCGCGGCTCAAGAGAATGTCGAGAATGCGGCCGTGGATCTCCGGCGAGTCACCCTCCCACGTCGCAAGGAGCGTCTCCGGCACGCGCTCGTCCGGCCGTTCCGCAAGGGCGTTCAATGCGGCAGTGACGACTTCGCCCGGCGCGGTGGAATTGATGCAGGCGCCCAGCATGGCGTAGTCCGCGTCGCTGCGCTCGGATAGTCCGCCGGCCAATCGAATTGCCGCCACGCGCAGGGGCGTGTCGGCGCTGTCATCACCGGCGAGGTGTCGCGCCTCCGCAAAAAGCGGCTCAAGATCGGCGGGCGTGGGTCCGCCTGCGGCCGCGATGGGATCTTGCGAGAGTCCCTGGTCGCGCAGGGCGGACAGATAATCCGCGAGTAGGTTGAACTGCCATGGCGCATAACCGCCGGACGTGGGCGTGGTGATGCGCTGGGCGAGCGTTACGAGCGCGCTTGTACTCTCCGCCGTTGCGGCTATGGCGGTCATCATGGGCACGATCTGGGCGCGCGCATCGGCGGACGAATCTTCGCCGCGCGCCAATTGCAGCAGGGGATCGATCATGGCGTCGAGATTGTGTGCGTTGACCGAACTCATGATTGCGGCAGTGGCGTACTCATCGGTCGACTCCGATACGGCCATGGCGGCGAGGGTTTGGGCGGCGCGCGGGTCGTCCCAGTTGCCGAGCGTGTAGACGAGCTGCATGCGCACGAAGGCGTCGGGGTCATTTCGAAGCGTGAGCGCGGAGCCTGCGACGGACTTCGATTTGGCGAGATAAGGCTCGCTCAATCGTAGCGCGTGGCGTCGCACGCCGGGATGCGAATCGCCCAAGGCGCCCGCGATTGTCTTTGCGTCCAACGCACCTAGCCCATCGAGGACGCAGAGCGCGTGTACCCGCGCGGTGGCGGATTCGTTATCGGAGAGCATCGCCTTCAACGGCCGAATTGCGGCGATGTCCTGCTGCTCCACAAGCCGCTGATGCACCATGTCGCGCACGGTTCCGTTGGGACTCTCCAACAGCGCGACGAGTTCGTTCGCGTTCACGGCAGTGAGGTCCGGAATGGCGCGTGGCGGTTGGTCTACCGGGACGATGCGATAGATGCGGCCGCGGTCGTCGCCCGCGCGCGTGTCGATCTGCTCCTGAATCTCCGTGGGGATGTATTCAGGATGTTCGATGACTTGCCGGTACATGTCGACGATCCAGAGCGCGCCATCGGGACCGGTGCGCGCCATGACCGGACGGAACCAGTTGTCGCTGGAGGCAAGGAACTCCGCGTCTTCCTCGCCCGGCGCGCGGCGTCCGGCGAAGGTGTGGCCGGAAGGATCGACGATGGCGCGATGCACGAGGTTGTGGACGGGCTCGCACACAAACATGTTGCCCGCGAGCGCGGGTCCCAACAGCGTGTCGCGATAAACTTCCACGCCGCAGGTGGACGTCGTGCGGTTGACGTGATCGAAATCGTTGAAGCGTTGAATCGTGCGGCTTTCGGGACAGACCTGGAGTTGCGGCACGAAGTATTCGCGCGGGTTGGGCGGCGCGAAGTGGGGGTTGCGCCGCATGTACCCGTCGTCGAGCGCGAAGTGCCACATGGGCAGCGAGTTCGCGCACCCGAACCAGTTTCCCCAGTCATCACGGACGCGACCAAACTGAGTCTGGCCGGATTGGGGATCGAGGAAGCCGTCATCGGGCCGGATGCGGAAGTCGCGTCCGCGAATACTCACGACATCGCCGGTTTTCTCCGAGCGGATGTCGCCACCGCCGTCGCCGTTTGCGCCGTAGATCCAGTTGTCGAGTCCCCAGCGGAGCCCGTTCACGCGATGCTGCTGGTTCGCTTCGCCGTAGCCGGAGAACAGCGTCTCGAGCACATCGGCCTTGTCATCGCCGTCGGTGTCCTTCGCGAAGAAGATCAAGGGCGCGGCGGTGATTAACGCGCCATCGCGCCATGGCATGACGCCCGTGGCAAAACCAAGTTCGTCGAGAAAGACGGTTGCGGTGTCGTACATGCCATCGGCGTTCTCGTCTTCGAGGACCTTCACGCGGCTGCCGGGTTGACCTTCACCGTCCATGCCCATGGGATAGTCGCGCATCTCTGTTACCCAGAGTCTTCCGTCCGCGCCCCAGGCAATGGCGACGGGATCGACGACGAGGGGTTCCGCGGCGACGAGTTCCGCGCGGTACCCGGGACGTATGTGCAGGGCAGTCAGGGAGGCCTCCGGTGATTTGGGTTGGAGCGTTACGCCGGCGAGAAGATCGTTGTAAGAACGCCGGTCCACGAGATCGGGGAGATGGTCCGTGCCTTCGTTCTGCACCCAGAGGTGGCGCGAGTGAAACCAGGCGCCGTGGTTCTCGCCGTTGACCGTGATGGGCGGCAGGGGTGATTCGTGCTCCGAGCCGTCGCCCCGCGCGGCATCGAGCGCAGTAGTGGTCCACCCATTGTCTACGGCGTCGAACAGGTAGATGCCGTATCCGTCTTGATTGGATACGACGATGTCGTCGTCGTTGTCTTCGTCGATGTCGACAAAGCGGAGTCCGCGATCCCGTCCGTCCGCATCGACGAGTCTCGCCCGTTCGGGCAAGGAGGCTGATTGCGATTGCCAGAACAAACTTTCTGTGTCCCAACGGAACAGGCTTTGGCGTTCGTCGTTCAGCACAAGCAGTTCGCATTGGCCGTCGTGATCGACATCGCGAAGACGTACGCCGCGATCGATGCCGGACTCCGCGGTGCGCGCATCAAACCCAACGAGCAAGGCGGGCGCTTCTTGCCATGCGCCGTCGGCGAATCGCCACGCGCCGGCGAATACCTCGTTGCGAACAAGGGCGATGGTTTGGTCATCGATACTGCCGAACTGGACGCCGGCATCAAACGTATCGCCGTGTTCGTCCTCGTTGACGAGGGCGGTCGGAAACGGCGTTTCGGTCCACGTGCCGGAGTCCTGATTCCAGATGCGGGTAACTCGTGCGGGAGTGTTGCTGATGACGACGTCTTGAAACCCGTCTCGGTTTACGTCGAGGATGCGCACCCCGTTATCGCCACCTCGGGCGTTGCGGAGTGAGTGTCCGCCGAGCACGTTGGTTTCGATGCGATCCAGCACTTCGCGGAAGTTCAGAAACTTCACGCGTGACCCGTAGCTATCCACAGCATGATCGATGAGATCGACCACCTGGTCGTTGCGAATCCAGCCGTGGGGATGAAAGACCAGCGTGTAGATGCCCCGCTTGATCACGGTCGCGTCGATGGCAGTCTTCATGTCGGCCACGGACACGTCGTTGTTCGGTTCGTTCAGATTCTGCGCTTCCCAGTCGCTCGGCACCGTGCAGGGGATCTCCCAGCAGCGTCCGCCGATGATGTAGGGGTACGGGTAATCCTCAATCGTATTAGTGAATGCGGGGAATGGCAGGTACTTGCGGAACCGCTCGCGCCCGTCCGCTTCGAACACGAGCGAGCGGGGCAGCGCGGGATCGTTTGGCGTGGTGATGTTGAACACGGATGAATCGATATCGAGGTAGTGGCCGCCGGCCGTGGTCGCGTTGAAGATCTCGGCAAAGAAGCGGGGACTCGGCGTGTTCTGTGAATCGCAGCAGGGCGTGCGGAAGGCGACGGCGTCGTTGCCCGGGACATTGTTCAGCAGTTCGACACAGGAATCGTACGTGTCCTTCGCGGTGTCGAAGTTTCCTTTCTGGAGAATGGGACAGGGGTGCGCGACGGTGTGGACGCCGAGATGCACGCCTTCGTCGAGCCAAGCTTGCAACTGGGGATCGCCGGGCTGAACGACGCAGGACATGATGCTGAGTGCAGCGCGGCCGTCGATGTCTTTCAACCGATCCAGGATCGGCCTTAGGTACTCCTCATATTTCGCCGAATCGCGCATATCGTCGATGGAGAGAATTACCACCGCGTCAACATCCGGTTCGCCGATCCATTGGGGCGTGGTCAACTTGGGGAAGTCGAGGCCGACGTAATACGGATCGCTCTCATCGAGGTAAGCGAAGGGATTGGCGACGGCGGCAATCGGCGTTAGGACGACGACAAGACATAGTACGACCGATTTCATAAGGACAGCATCTCCGAAGACAACCAGGGACAGCCGAAAAGACATTCGCCCAATACGCCGCGTCTTCTACCTGACCTGGAAGACCGGCGTTTAAAGGGAGTGTTTCCTCACCGATACTACCAATGACCGGTCAGGAATGGCCAGTAGGCCATTTGAAGAGCCCCGATTCGGCAGGGACCGCTCTCAGTCTCGCGGCACTGGTCGTTCGTCGTGAGCACCATCCTCCGCTGCTTTGTCCGGCGATACGCGCTTGGGTTGCGTCATTGCGATGACCTTCCAGTAGCCGAATCCCACGATAAGCAGGACGACGCCGAGGACGGCGAAGGCGGCGACACGCTGGAACCCGCCGAGGTTCTGGGTATCGTAGATGGCCGCGCGTCCGATGGCTAGGAAGAAGATCGCCAGACCCGCGTGGCGGTAGTGTTTCTGCTTCAACAGCAGCGACAGGCCGAACAGGGTAAAGGCCAGGACGGTCCAACTGATGGTGAGGTAGTAGGTCGCCAGTTGCGGTATCCGGTGGAGCATAAGCACCAGCAACAAGGCCGCTGCCGCGGAACACAGGCCGGTGACGACTTGTGCGGCGTCCTGTATGCGCGGTTCTTTGGCGAGTTGCGCGAGCCGTTCGCAGGCTATCCAGAAGGCGGCCGAGGCCAGGAACCCGACGATGAGCGGCCCGAGCGCGAGTTGGGAATCGTAGGCTTCGATGATGATCGTCATGGATGCGAATGCCGCGCCGGCCAATGCCGATGCGGCCGCGGCAACGGAACGCACGCCCAACGCATAGCCGAGGAAGGCGAAGGAAACCAGGCACTCGAAGAAGGGGCGCCAGTCGTCTGCCGCATAGATCCATACGTAGCGGGCCATCAAGGCCCACGCGGCGACGGCGAGCACATTGCCGAAGGCGGCGGTCCTGATCTGAACGCGCACCCACGCGAAATACCGGTCACCCACGATAGCGACCGCGGTCAGTCCCCATGCCAGCCCGTGCCAGAGTGCCGGATTCGTTTCATGGGACGCGACGCCCCAGGACAGCATCGCCCAGAGTTGCAGGCCGACCGCGACGCCCGCCAACGCGCGCGGATGGAGAAGCAGGACAAGTCCGGCAGCGACGATGGCGGCACCGGTGAGTGCAGCTGCACTCGGCAGATAGTCATCGACCGCGAAACTCAGCAAGAGTCCCAGCGTCCAGGCTGTCGCGCCGTAAAGAAAGTAGGGCGAGGGTACGAGTTGATGGAACTCGAGTCCCGCTTGCTCTGCGACCAGCCGGCGGTCCGCACGTACGGCTGCGACACCGAGCGCCAATACCCCGAGCGCAAGAGCGAGTTCGTGCTCGGGCTTGCTCATGGTGATTTCCGCAGAGCCCATGGCGAGCGCCGCGGCCACCCCCACAATTGCCGTAAGCCCGAAAGGTTTCGCGCGAAGCACGGCGGCCAGGATCGTCAGAAGCAGGGCGATTATGCCCATCGTCGCGAAGCGATGACCATCTTCGGCCAGAAAAAGCGACACCACCAAAGCCATGGCAACGCCCGCGAGCGCGTAGGTATACGGAAAGAGCAGGCCATCGACCGGCTTCGGTGCATGCTTGCGGGTAGCCGGTGCGCTGCGCAGGAGATCGAGTTGCCAGAGCAACAGGTGGGTATCGGGATTCAACGAAGGCCATTCAGGACTGCGGGACGACCAGTCCGTGCGCTGGTACAACTGCGACGCGGCGAAGAAGCCGATGGCCGCAAGCGCCGCGGGAATCAGGTGGCGAAGGTAGCCTTCGTCCGCGTAGCTCATGGCGCCGGTGTCGACGATCGCTATTGTGCCCTGAATGAAGGTCAGCGCCGCGACGGCGAAGGCCAGCAGGCGTGAAACCACGAGTCCGGAGCGCCGGGCCGAGTAGAGGAGCGCGACCATCTCTACTGCGAGGAAGGCAGTCAAGGTGTTGCCTTCGTAGATGGTGGCGATGCCCAGGGTCGCCATGGCGACGGCCTTGGTCATGTAGACGTTGAACAGGGGATCGCGGGCGCGCAACCGCAGGTAGCCGATGCCGATGGCAAAGAGTACGACCGCGAAGATCAGGCGGAACCAGTCCTGGTGCACCCGGCTCGCGTCGAACTGATCGACGGTGAGGGTGCCGAGGATCAGGAAACACGCCGAGTTGGCGGTGACGTACGCGTTGCGGAACCAGAGGGGGATCTTCGTGCGGCGCAGGTCTTCGGGGGCGAAGAGTTCCGCAAGCGCGAAGATAAGGAAATAGCCGGACAGGACGGCCATGGTCAGACAGAAGTCTTGCAGGGTGTTCCCGCCCTGAACGGTGAACGCCCAGAACGCGTGGTTCAGGTAACTGCCGGCGAGGCCGAGCACTGCGACGTCGTACCAGCGGTTTTGCAGAAGGAAGAAGGCGCTGCCGGCGCTGAGGAACAGAACGCCTACTACGGAGTATCGCGCGATGTCGCCGGACGCCCAGATGGCGAGGGCGATGGTGAGATGGCCCAAGAGGGTGACCAGGGTCGCCATGAGCCGGGAGCGGCGCACCTGTGCGATAAAGGCCCAAATGCCGACCACGACGGCCAGCAAGGTCAGGGCCACGGGCGTGCTGGTGATGACGCGCGCAGGCTCGATGTAGTGGGCCGCGAAGGTGACAAAATAACTGAGGGCGAATCCGCCGCTGTAGAGTACGCGGGCGTAGGCCCGGTACCTGGTTTCCAGCCATCGGCCCAGACCAAGCAGCCCCGCGCATACGAGGTATCCGGCGCCGACGCGGGTGATGGGTGTCGAGTATCTCGCTGCGAGCACCAGCGTGAAAACGATGGCGACCGTCAGCAGGACGATGCCGATGCGCGGGAAGATGTACGAAATCAGGAATGCTTCCCAGCCCTCTTCCGCGATGCGCCGTTGAATGGCGGACTGCGTTTTTTCGGCGGAAGGGATTTTCGCCGCGACACGCTTGAGCGTGTCCGCTTTTGGTTCTGGCTTGGGTATGGGCGGCACGGGCCGCGGAGGAGGAGTGGCGGTCTCCTGCTTAGCGTAGGATGACATGGGCGGCAGAGGCGGCGGCTCCGCCACCTTGAGTGGGATATCCTGTAGTTCGGGTTGCTGACTTTGCGCCAGGGCGTCCAGGCGGGTTTCGCGCTCTAACCCCTCGAGCCGGCGCTTCAGGACGTCGGCCTGCTCCAGCAACGAGTCCAGGTCGCGCCGCAGTCTTTTCAGTTCGTCATCCTGAGCCATCGGACCGTCCTCTCAACCGTTTTTGGGGAGTGCCCCGCGACCGCACGTCGAACTATCAATAATCAAATGGTATCATATAAAACAATTAGATTGCAAACAAATTATTGAATTGTGCTGTAACCCGCTGTAAATCATGGCATAACGCGATTCCGTGAAACTAGTTAATGCCGTGAAAATGTGGGAATCTTTGCGTATTGCGTCTCGATTCTGTTAGCATCGGCCCAAGTGTGAGAGACCCCGCATGCGAGTCGTCAAAGTAGATTCCCTGGAAC
>JAHDWY010000881.1 GCA_023384315.1 Candidatus Hydrogenedentota bacterium
GGTTACTGCGGTCAGCCCCTATTTCGCATATGCCAAGCAGGAAAAGAAGACCAGCGGACGCGAACCAATCAGCGCCAAGCTGCTCGCCAACCTGCTGGTGACTGCGGGAGTGGACCGTATCCTCACGCTGGACCTGCACGCTCCGGCGATTGAAGGGTTCTTTGATATCCCGGTCGACCATATGCGCGCAACGCCACTGCTTGCCTCGGCCTTTCGCAAGCTCGGGATTGATGATCTGGTCGCTGTGAGCCCGGATGCGGGTGGAGTGAACCGTGCCGAGGAGTTCCGCCTACGCGCGGGAGCTTCATTGGCGATTATCTCAAAGAAGCGGCCCGGGCCGGACACGGCGGAGTTTATTGAGATGGTCGGGGATGTCGAGGGGAAAACGGCGGTCATCGTGGATGACATGATTGCCACCGGATCGACATTGGCCATCGCTGCTGAGAAGCTGTTGGAGCGCGGCGCACAGCGTGTATTCGCGTGTGCGGTGCACCCCGTGTTCGCTGGCGACGCGATCAAGGTCATTGAAACGTCTCCGTTGGAGCGGGTGATCGTTACCGATACCTTGCCGTTGCCCAACAGATGCAGTTCAAAGGTCGAGGTGCTGACTGTCGCGCCGTTGCTGGCAGAAGCGATCACCCGCATTCATAAAGACTTGTCGATCAGCGCCCTCTTCAACTAAACGGGCTGAACGGTCGCGCGTCCAGCTTGCGCTGATCATTGGGCGGTAGTGGAAAGGAACTGATTGAGTACCAGTCATTGGTTCGAGTTGGTCGTGGCCGGGATCGCCCTCCTTGTCCTGGCGTTGTCGTCTTGGGTCGAGATAAGCCTGTCCTCAGCAAGTCGAATCAATCTTCGGCGGCTGCTCGACGAGCGGTTTGCGAAGTCCGACGAGCAGGCGTTGGAACGCAACCAGCGTGTCCGCGCCGGAATGATGCTCATCGCCCTCCTATCCGGCGCACTCAGCGCCGTCCTCATTACCCATGTCTTCGATGCCGCTATCGACGACTACGGTTGGATCTCTGCGCTTGCGATATCGGGCGTACTTTTGGTGCTGTTCGGGCGCATCTGGCCTCGCGCCGCCGCTGGGCGTGAGCCGGATGCGGAATCGCCGATGGTAACGCGGGTTGCCGCGGTTCTCCTGTTTGTGTTCGCACCGATCGTGCAGCCCGTCGTGGCGCTGTCGGACCGGCTAGCGCGCGGTCGCCGACGTCACGACACGAGCGAGTTGCTGCCGGCTGGGGGCGAAGAGAATGGGAGCGGAAACGGCAGTTTCGAACGCGAGGCTGATGAAGGCAGCATCGAGGAGGACGAGCAGGAGATGATCTCCGGCGTGCTCCATCTCGACACCGCGACCGCCCGCGACATTATGGTGCCGCGCATCGATATCGTCGCGGTGGCGAGCGATGTCCTGGTGAGCGAAGCAGTCGATGTTGCCATTCAGGCTGGCCACTCACGCATTCCGGTGTATGCGCGTAGCATCGACGAAATCATCGGCGTCGCGTACGCCAAGGATATGCTCCGCTTCGTCAACGAGGACCATGAAGGGGTTGTTGTCGGAAGCCTCATCCGCGACGCCTACTTTGTGCCAGAGTCGAAACGGGTGGACGATCTCCTGAG
>JAHDWY010000882.1 GCA_023384315.1 Candidatus Hydrogenedentota bacterium
AAGGTCCGCGCGTTATTTCGCGTAAACAGCAGATGAACCCGTCCCGTATCCGTGTCGACGATGGGACAAGGATTGCCGATCGTGATCTCCGCTTCACCACCTTCTTCGTGCACGATCTGCGGATCACTCCACGTCGCGCCGCTGTCCGTGCTTCGTTTCAGAAGGAGATCAATATCGCCCGCGTCGCTCGCGCTGTTCTTCCGCCCCTCGCAGAAGGCGAGAAGGGCTCCCGTGTTCGTCACTACCAGAGCCGGGATTCGATAGGTGTGATACCCGTCCTCGCCGGACACGTAAACGTCAACCGGTTCCTGTGCGAATGCGGCACCAAGGACCCCAGCAAAAATCGCAAAGGCTACCAGAACTCGTATCAAGCGCAAATTCCTCTGCCGCCACCCAAACCGTCATCCCCGCGAAAGCGGGGACCCATCTTTGTCTGCCCATGCGCCGCGATATATTCAGAAATCACACCGGCAGTTCATACCCTGGACGTCGCGCACGGTCGAGCATCGCTTTGCCTTCGTCGAAATTCTTAAACCGCTCCGCTGCGGGATCCCACTGCAGCGCCTCTCCCACCCGGCCCACGTCGCGCGCGATGTTGACAAGGTAACACAAGGTCGTGCTCCGCTGCCCAATCTCGATGTCCGCCGTGCAGCGTTCGCGCGACTTGATGCAGTTGATCCAGTTCTCGATATGCGGCTGCGTCTCGAGCACGTCCAGGGGCGCTGGCCGATCCGGCGATTCCCCCATCTCCTTCGGCGAAACCGCGATCTGATCGCGGTTGATCTCGATGGTCCCGTTCTCACCGATAAAAATGCAGCCCAGCCCGGGACCCCAATCGCCGTCGAGATTCAGATGCAACTCGGTCCCGCTCGCAAACTTCATGTTCACCTTCGCACGCGGCCCCGTCACACCCTTCGTCATCGGGTAGTACCACGCGCCGGTCTCGTCTTCGGACGGCGTACGCTCCGCAAACTTCCCGGACTCCATGTCGCGTACGGCCTCTTCCAAAGTCACCTCGGTCGGTCCAGTATCGTCGGTGCCCAGCCCGCGATTGATTTGATCGTAGCTGTGCGCGCCCCACCCCGTCACGCCGAAGGACCGTCCCCCGCCGTCATAGGCCCACCATGTGGCCCAACCGCGATGCAGTTCCGTCCGGTACGGACGCAACTCCGCCTGGTTCGTCCAGATATCCCACCAGTCCTCGCTGCCCCCGGGAGGCATTTCTTCCGCAGGCTGCGGTTCCCAATGGATCGGCCCGACGAAATTTGGCGCTTGCACGATCTTCACCTTGCCGATTGCGCCGTTCTTCACCAGGTCACTCGCCCAATTGTTCAACGGCATCGATCGCTGCTGCGTGCCCACCTGCGTCACGCGCTCGTACTTGCGCGCCACGTTCACCATGTGCCGCCCCTCGGCAATGGTCAAACACATGGGCTTCTCGATATACACATCCATCCCCATCGCCATGGCCTGACACGTAATCCATGCCCTGGCGTGCGTGGTCGTCTCGACCATCACACCATCGAGTTGTTCTTTCTCAATCATCTCGCGGAAGTCGGTGTAGCCGGTCCAATTCTGGCCCTCACCCCGGTCCTTCTGAAACTGGTCGATGCGTGG
>JAHDWY010000883.1 GCA_023384315.1 Candidatus Hydrogenedentota bacterium
GGAGCGTCAGCGCCAGATCCGCCGCCTCCTGGGACGTGAAAAGCCTTCGAGTGGTGAGCAATGCGAGGTAGGAGGCAATCATGGATTTAAGTGGATTGAAGTGGCCGTTGATCATTGGCATCGTAGTTGTCGTCGGCTGGCTGGTTTCCGAGGGCGGCGTGAGTTTCATGTACAACAAATTCACGGAGACGCCCGTGGACCAACAGGACGCCGAGCAACAGGAAGCGTATGAAGCGGGCCTGAGCCGCCTCGGCGGATTCCTCGTGAAGACGTTCCGGTACAAGAAGGCCGAAGAAGTGCTCAGTGAAGCGATGATTCGCTATCCGGAAGGCACGAACTATCTGTACAATCGCTATCGTCTGGCGAAATGTGTGGAGAAGCAAGGGCGCTATGACGAGTGCGTCGCAATACTCATCGACCTCCGCGACATGGGCGCCCACTCCTATGATGAACGGGTTCCCGAAGCCGATGTGCTCCAGCTGCGGATTGACAAGCTGGCGGAAACCCACGAACTGGGAGAAGTCGGGCATATTTAAACGCGACTTGCCGATGGTGCAACAGGCCGCACCCGAACTGGGGGGATTACCTTGCGTGATCGGGTGATTGGCCGAATTCCCGTATTGGAGTGCCTGCGCGCGAAGAAACGGACCGCGCGCAGGCTCTTTTTGTTGCGTGACGCGAAAGGGCTGGAAGCAATTCGCGCCGCCGCGGGACCGATACCCATCGAGGAATGCGCGCGCCTTGACCTGGATAACCTCGCCAAGGGCGCAATCCATCAGGGGGTCGTGCTGGAAGCGGATCCCTTGCCGCGCGTTCCGTTGGACCGTTGGCTCGCCGGGTCGATTCCCGCGGATGCGGTCGTTATCATCCTCGACGGGATTGAAGACCCGCATAATTTCGGCGCCATCGTGCGATCGGCCTCCGCGTGCGCGGCGAGCGCGGTGGTATTTGGAAAAGACAGATCGGCTCCACTGTCCTCAGTCGCCATGAAGAGCGCGGCAGGCGCCATGGAGTACATCGATCTCATCGAGGTGACGAACCTCGTGCGCGCCGTCGAAGCGCTGAAAAAGTCAGGCTTTTGGATCGCCGGGCTGGATGCCGATGCGGAACAGGATCTCTGGGACGCCGATTTGAAAGGCCGTATCGGGCTGGTCGTGGGAAGCGAAGGGAAGGGCGTGCGGCGTCTTATGACGAAGCATTGCGACTTTCATCTGCGGATCCCGCTCACGGGCCCGATCACGTCTTTAAACGCGTCCGTCAGCGCCGCGATTGCGTTGGCTGAATGTGTCCGGCAGCGGCGCGGGTAGGTTAGGAGAAGGCGAATGGGAAAAAAAGGGACCGTTACGAGTGGCGCGAACTTTTCTTCACGAGATTCGCTTGTGACGATACTGGGAGCGCCATGCTCCAGCGTGGCGTTACGGAGTGTGGACGCGATGTGCCGCAACGACGACGCTGGGGCTGCAAGCCGTGACTCCTCCGGCACGTCGCCAGGCTGGAGCCTGGCGCTCCCAGTCCTTCCGATCTGCCAGCGCATTGCGGTCCGTCACGGGACTCCGCACCATCAAAAGTTAGCGCCATTCGTAACGTTCCCCATTTTTCCTCGGGGTCGTCGATGA
>JAHDWY010000884.1 GCA_023384315.1 Candidatus Hydrogenedentota bacterium
CGAAGCTGCGTTCCACGTGGCCCCAAAAGATCCGCTGGATTCCGGCCGTGCCGCGTTCCAGCCGGACGCCCCGTTTCGCTTTCGCCTGTTTCGCGACGAGGACGCGCGGTACGCGTTCTCCACGCGCTTTATCCGACGGGAAAAGGAACCGTACGAGTTGGTATTTCATCACACTTCAAATCTGGACCGAATACAGGCACGGGAACACTATCGGGTCCGCCACGAACAAGCGACCAACGTGGGCGTCATGAATGCGCCGTTGGATACCGGTTCGCCGCACCGCGATCGCCGAATCGTGACGCGCCTGCGCGGTCAAATCACCAACATCAGCGCCGGCGGATTCGCGCTCATCGTACCCCAGGCGATCCCGGCTCAAGTCCTCATTCGAGTGACGCTGGAGCTGGAACTCGAAGCGGCCGAACCCTTCGAAGTGGACGCGCGGATCGTCGGCACGACTCCCCTTCCGGGAGGGCGATACCTCATCCGCGCCGCGTTGTACGAAGAAGACAGCGCCAAACGCGAACTCATCGCCCGGTACGTGGTACATCGGCAGCAGCCCCATCACGAACCGGCTGGACTGACGGAGTAAGCATACGTGCAATACCTACGCGAAGCCGCACAGGACGTGCAGCGTAATCTTTCGGCCTTTGGGTTCTATGCCGCAGTATTCAGCGTAGCCCATATCGCGCTTACGCTCGGGATCGCCCCATTCGAACCCGGGCAAGACGAGACGGCTACCAGGGCCTTTCAAATACTCGATATTGTCGCGTTCCTGGCGTTCATTCACGTGGCCGCATACGGACAAACGGTCGCCTTTTCCCGCTTGGGCCGTGAGATCGACAAACCGTTGTGGAAAGTCCGCACCGACGGTGAAGCGCTCAAGCGATTCTTCATGATGTGGGCTTTGATGAATCTGACCGCGAACGGCCTGCTCCGCCTGTCGTCCAGCGACTTCGGAAGCGGCGACGCGGTGGCCATCAACGTCATGCTGTTGTTCGCGGGGTTAGCCGCGTTCGTCGCCTGCGTGCCGGTGGGCGCATGCATCATGTTTACGGGGCAGGTCAGTTCACGCATCATCGGCGAGAGCCTCGCGCCGTTGTCCCGGCACCCCGCCCGCACCGGGACAATACTCCTCATCATGCTGGCCGAAGTGCTGGCGGTATTCTTCTTCCTCTCGCTGCTGGCCGGAGAAGAAGGTGCGATGCCATCGCTACCGGCCCGGCTGGGCGTCGGCCTGGCCTCCGGCCTCGTACAGGTCTACCTCGAGTGCCTCGCCCTGGCCGCAACCTGGCATCTCTGCATGATAGACCGTGAAACCGTCGACGAGATCGACCTTGACTTCTAGAACGAAAAAGGTGCTGTTTTTCACGGCGTTCGGCAGCATCATCCTCTTCTTCAGTGGCGTTATGAGCCTGTGGATCATATCTGTTGCGACACCCGAAGATTCCCCGCGCGCCCGAATGTTCCGGACGGAAGCCGACCTGCGAGCATTGAAGACCGCCGTCGAGACCTATGAGATGGACAACGGTATCTACCCTCCGCCAGGACCGGAGGGGCTCGCCAAAGCCATGGCATACCTCTCGCGAAATGTTGAATACCATGCCGGAGGCGCGCCT
>JAHDWY010000061.1:0-11341 GCA_023384315.1 Candidatus Hydrogenedentota bacterium
ACCGAGGGCAACCACGGGCTTGTCTGAGGGCGTACTGCACGGCCCCAGAGTCGAAGGTCAGTCCGAGGGGACTCGGCGCGGAAGTGGTTCTTCGACCGGCTTGAGCGTAATGAGTACTGTAAATGCCGCAGTCATGGCTACAAAAACATACCCCTGCGCATAGAGAAGGCGTGGCATCGCGAGACATGCAATCATCTGGCCACAGTATGCGGCCGCTATCCCGCGCATCAGGCATCGCTGCCGCCAGTCCGCCAGCGCGGTCAATCTGCGGCACATTTCCACAAAGATGCCCCCGAACCCGAGCAGCACGAGCATCGCCCCAAACACGCCGCCTTTGAAGAGGTAGTACATCCAGGTGTTGTGAACCGTCTGGTATTCCGTCTGGGCATAGGCGATCTGACTGGTCTTTGACGCCAACCCCAACGCTTCGAAGGTACTGCCCATGCCGGCGCCGATGCCGGGGTGCCGTTGAAAGGCGCGGTAGGCGCCTTCCATTTCGACGAACCGGGCGCGGATCGAGGTACCCAGCGCGGGGACCGCGTCCGCCAGCAGATCGCCGGCCGGTCCCGCCACCAATACCAGGGCCGCGACGAGCGCGAACACCCCCAATCCCGCCACGGCGGCGCGGGTTTGCCATCCGGGAAGGGCCAGCCACGCCAGGATCGCCAGCGACACGAAGGCGGAAACATAGGCCGTGCGCATGAAGGTGATGGCAATCGCGAAGGCAAACAGCGCGATGCACGCCATGAGGTAGGCGCGCCGCCGCATGGAAACCCCCTGTCCGATGGCGAAACTCGCGAGCACGGTCAGCGTCACTTCGTAGTAGACGTGGCCCGAGGGTCGAACGGACTGGACCAGCCTTCCCGCAAGTTGGCGCGGCACGTATTCGCCCCACACATTCTGAACGTTGATCACGTGGCCGGTCACGAAGGTATAGAGAAAGTACGCGATGGCTATCGTGGCCACTGTCATCGTGACGACGAAGAACGCGCGAACATAGAGGGAGAGATCGGCCTCGCGCGCCAGAAAGACGAGCACCACGTAGCTTGCCAGGGCGCACGGATTGCGCATCTCGGCGATGATGAGATGCAGGTCGTATTGATGCAGAATTCCGACAACGGTGACCTGGACGAAATAGAAGCCGAGCATGAGGACGAAGAAGTGGATGGGGTCCGCAATCGGCCGCGCCCGGCCCTGCAACAGCTTCACCGTTCCGTGGGCAAGTAACCCGAACAAGAGCAACTCGCGGGGGTGCCATTCCACACCGCCTGCATGCACCGTCGCGAACGAGCGCATCTGGTGGGTGAATCCCATAAAGAGAATAAAGATCAAGATCACCCAACGCGAAGGGGCGAAGACGAACGCGGTGCCCAGGACTAACGCGGCGGCAAGAATCAGTGCGGGCACAGGCCCCAGCGCGCACACGGCCACGACAACCAGCGAGACCAGGATGATCTGCTGACCAAGGAGATCGCGCTCCGTCGCGGGAAATAGCACGGTTCGCAAGGTCTGCTGTAAAAGATTGCTGCGTGCGGCCACGTGATTCGACTCGTCTCACTTCAAGTTGAGTTGCCTACGGGGTAAGCGAAGGGTAAGGCTATCCGACCGATGGACATCATTCAAGAGGCGGGACGATGGAATGGGGTCTTGAGCCGTCGCAAGTTTGGAGGGCATACTCACACTCGGTTTATGGGAGCGCGCGGGGATTGAAATGGCAAACGATGTCGAAAAGCGCAGATTCTCCTGGAAGCGAGCGCTGAGGGACAGCGGAATAATCATTGCGATTACGGTCGCCCTGGCCGGTGGTGTCGAGCTAGCGGCGCGGATGGCGGTTGCGCCGCCGGAGGAAGATATTCACGACCGGGTGGAGAAGTTCGATGTCGCCCCAAAGGAACCGGGAACGTTTCGAATTCTGACCTACGGGGGTTCGACCACCGCGGGGTATCCACGGCCCGAACTGGGATTTGCGATGCAGCTCGAGTCCGCGTTGCGCCGTTCGCGTCCCGAAACGCCGGTGGAAGTCATCAACCTCGGATACTCCGGCAAGTCGTCGGTCTACGTCCGGGCGATGGTCGGACGGGCGGGAGAACACGATCCGGACTTGCTGGTGGTCTTGTCCGGGCACAACGAGTACCTGAATCGAACCGGCGAGGATCAATCTTTTACCGGGAAGCTGGCCAGGGCGGCAGGCCGTCTCGCGATCGTTCGATTCGCAACAGAGAAGTTGCGCGCCAACGCACCCGAACCGCTGAGCCCGGACTACTTCTTGCCGGAACAGGTGGTGCCCTATGATCGGTCCTCCCCCTGGTATGCGGGCCGCATCGCCAATCACAGGGCCAATCTGAAGGCGGTGGCCGATTGGGCACGGTCGCATGATGTGCCGGTCATTTTCTGTACGCCACCCGCGAACCTGGCGGAGTGGCCGCCCATCTACCGGCGCATCGACCGGCACGTCAGCAATCCGAACTACTACGAAGACCTGGCGCGCGTGAATGCGTTACGAGCCGAAGGCCGGAACGAGGACGCCCTGACTGCGATCGATAAGGTCATTGCGGACTATGGCGAGGATGCCATGTTCGCCTATCTCCGGGCCTACGCGTGCCGCGATCTTGGCCGACTGGACGAGGCGTACAAACTCTACTGGCGCGCCATTGAGCTGGACCCCTTTCCGCAGCGCGTGCTGCCGGTGATGAACGAACACATTCGCGCGTTGCGCGATGAAGCGAATGGCGTGTACATTGCTGACGTGGCGGCGGCGTTTGAGGCCGAATCGGAAAACCGGTTCACGGGGTTGCGCCTGATCGGCGACAACGTGCACCCCACGCTCGCAGGACACGCGCTCGTCGCGCGCGAAATCGTTCGCGTCATGGCGGAGCATAACATCCTTTTGATGGGTCCGACCGTACCTGAAATCACGGCATCCCCCGAAGACTGGCTCCAGGCGTTCATGGACGAAATCCCGAGTCCGAGCCAGAAGAAGTGGCTGAACATGAAGGTCGCCCAGTTTTACAGCAACTATTGCCAAAAGTATCCCTTCTTCTACTTCGAACTTGCGCTCAAGTACCAGTTGGAGGCGCTAGAACGTGCCAAGGAACTCAAGCAAGATAATTGGGGGATCTACGGGGAATTGGGTACGCTCCTCATCATGAATGGACGAATCGAGGAAGGCGTCGAGCAGTTGCGCCACGCCACGGCGCTGAAAGGTTCGCCCCTCGACCCCGACGATCACGGCTCGGTGAACTGGATACCCGAGGCGTTGGAATGGGCCGGGACTACATTGGAGTCGCTGAATGCGGAATCCTAGTCCGTTTCCCGCACTGCCCGGAGCCGTCGCATGATCGTTGGGATTGACGCGCGAGCCGCGAATGTCACGACGCCGCTGGGCGTGGGGGTCTACTGCCAGGAACTCATCCGCGCCATGGCCGCGATACCGGATGCGCCGAGTCTCCGTCTTTATTTGGACGCCGAGCCGTGTCCTGATTTTCCGGTCGAACGAGAGCAGGCGGACATTCGAATTCTGCCGCGGGGTTTCGCGTGGACGACGCTTCGGTTGGCGCGAGAACTGCGCCGCGAGCCGCCGGACGTCTTTTTCGCACCGGTTATGCAGGTGCCCTTCGGCGTGCCATGCCCGGTCGTCACAACGTCTCACGGTCTGCCATTCCAGAAATATGGGGCATCGCCGAATCTGCTGCGGCGGGTGTGGGCTGCCTTGCGTACGCTACTGATCCTGTGGCGTTGTAACCGCATTATCGCCATCAGCGACAGCATGAAGGCCGATATGGTGAACGTACTGCGTACTGCCGGGGATCGTGTTGCGGTCATACCCCACGGGTGTTCGCCGGGGTTCCGCCCCGATTTGGATCCCGGCGCCGTTGCGCGGGTGCGTGAACGATACGAACTCCCTGAGCGGTATGTTCTTTATTGCGGTCGCATCGGCATGCACAAGAACCTCGTTCGCCTGATCGACGCGTTCACCGCGGTGCGGACCCGGCATCCCGATCTCCAGTGCCAACTCATCCTCGCCGGGTCGACGCAGCTTGATTCCGCACCAATTCGGGCGGCAGCGGAACGCTCGGCCATGAAGGACGACATTCGGTTCATCGGCTATGTAGATCGACGCGATTTGCCCGCACTCATGGCCGGCGCGCAGGCGCTCGCGCTCGTGTCGCATTGGGAATCGTTCGGCATGCCCGCCCTCGAAGCGATGGCTTCCGGTACGCCGGTCGTCGCCGCCAACTGCGGCGCCCTGCCGGAAGTGTGCGGCGACGCCGCCGTGCTGGTGGATCCGTCCGATACGAAAGCTATCGAATTTGGACTGGAACGACTGCTCACTGACGAGGCGTACCGACTCGGTCTGCGAGACCGCGGCCTGCAACGCGCCGCGGAGTTCTCCTGGGGACGAACCGGGCGAGAAACCCTGCGAGTTATTAGGACCGAGGGCGAGGACACCGCGCCGTAGCCAATCGTTCATTGCTCCGTGCCTGACGGAACGTCAGGATCGGTCAATCGTTGGCAATTCGAGGACTGCCTGACCTCGACCGAACCGGTATGAGCAGGCGCGCCAGATGCACGAGTTGCCCGACGGACACGAGCGATACAGCGAAACTCGCTGCCACAAAAACGATCAGGGCGCCAGCCCGCCAACCGAATGCCGGAAACGACTGTCCGAGCGCAAGGCAACCGGCCATTACGGCGTGTGCCATGGTCACTCGACCAAGCTGAAGGCGCATCCCGTTTCGATGGGCCCAGAACCCCTGGATCCCTGCGGTGACGGCCATGGTGCACAAGTATGCGACGCCGGCACCGAATATCCCGTAGCGGGGAATGAGGGCGAGATTGGCGGTCACGCTGAACACCCCCGAGACCAGATTTGCCCACGCGACCAGACCCGGTTTTCCCAGCGCGATAAGCGACTGACCAAAGATCCCGCTTTGGATGGCGAGGCAAGTACCGGTCATCAGCAGCCACAGCACCGTCAACGATGGCAGGTATTTCTCGGAGAAGAGCAAGACGATGAGGGGGCGCTCGATCACGAGTATGGCGAGTACGCTGGTGTAACCGAGGAACAAGATTAGGGCGAGCGTCTTGTTGAGAAGTCTCGCGGCGCCTTCCGTGTCTCCCTCGGCGACCCGCGCGGAAATTCCAGGAAGATACGGTACGAGCGTCGAAACGAGAATTCGTGTGTACATGTTGGGCAGGCGCTTGGCCATTTCGTAGTACGCCACGACGACCGGATTGCCCAGGAGCAGGGCGACCAAAAAGGTGTCAAATCGCTGTGTGGTAAAGGCCATGAGATTGTTTACATACAGCGGTTTGCTGAACTGGACGGCGTCAACGTAGGCGCGGGCGCAATGCCGCAGAGATGCCTTGGGAAGGGCAAACGCGCCCAGCCACACCGCGGCGACGGTGTATGCGGTCAGCGTGCAGAGGGCGAGGGTCAGCAATCCGCCGTCGAGCCAGCCGATGAAGAGCGCGACGAGTGAGACATTGACGAACGCGCCCCAGACTTGCGCGGCGGCGCGGGGTCCGAACCGGTTCATGCCGGCCATGGCGGCCAGGGCCGTGTCCCGCTGCGTGGCGACGAAAAAGAAGGGCGGCAATAGCCACAGGTAAGGAAACAGGCGCGTCCAGTTCTCGTTTACGGAGATGGCGGCGGGATCGCGAATGAGGAGCCAGGCGGCGAAAACCGCCGCGCAGATGGCAGTCGAGACAAATACTTGAAACAGCAGAATCGACGCGCCGAGCGACCGGCGCTCCTCTTCGGGCGCGGCGGCGAGGATGCGGGGCAAGGCGGAGTGGAGCCCGAAGGTAGTCAGCAGCACGAGGCAGTCGCTGCACAGGATGAGCAACCAGAAGGTCCCGATGTCGGATTCGGGGAGGACGCGCCCGAAGATGACGGCGGCGCCGAGTTGCCCCGCCATCGACAGGATCATGCCGGCCCCGGAAAGAAAGGCCCCTCGAACCAAGGTTCGGCCGCTGGTCATGCCCAGGAATCTCCCCTATACCGGCGCGGCGCGTGCGCGATACGAAAGCGACGCGGATTAGGCCGTCTTGCCGGTCGCTTCCGGCACGGCCGAATCCAGGAACGCAGCAAGCCGCCGGATCGATAGCAGAGCGAAGAAATGTATCGGCGCCACGAGCGCGCCAAGAAACGCGGCCGTCAGTACCATCACACTGCGATGCGGTCCGATCTTGGTTTCCGGAGGAACGTCGTTGAAGGCTACTTTCAGGTCGGACTCCGTTTCGGCCTCGGCCACGCGCGCGGCCTCGAGGTTCTCCGCGATCCGCTGGTACTGTTGTTCAGAGACGGTTCTGCGGCGCATGAGTTCGGCGCGAACGCGCTTCTGTTCCGCGAGATTCTGCTGCAACTGCGTCGCCTCCGTCCGCAGTCGCTCCAGGGCCGCGGCGCCGGCCTCCTGCTTCTTAATCAGGCCCGATACCATCGATTGGAGTGCGCTCGTTTTCTCACGAAGGGTCACAAAGACCTGATTAATTACCTCCGATTCCAGTACGTCAGACGAGTCAGGATTCCCCTTGCCAGCGGCCTCCATCAACCAATACGCTTCGTCGGAAGGCGCCTTGCGCAGGGTGGTCTTTTCGCTCGTTGATTGGAGGTCCGTGTCCAGCGCGGCCAATTCCGCCTGATGGCTTTCAATGTCGGTGTTCAGGCGCACCTGATCCAGTTCATACTCCGTGATGACCTTCTGGACTTCCTGGAGCCGCAGCGTCATGGACTCGATGTCCCACTGAGCTTCGTGCTCCTCAATCAGCGCCTCAATGATTTCGAGTTGTTCGTTCACCTGCTCGAACCGGCCCTGGAGAAACTCCAGCGATCCGGCTTTTCCTTTGATACCCACTTCTTGGGACAAGGCAATGGCCAGCGTGGCCCATTCGTTCGCCATGGCGGCGGCGATGTCGGGGTCGGTGGCGCGGTACGACAGCGTGATAAGGGGTACGTACTCCACGTCGTAGGCAGTCTGCTTGAGGATCTCCGTGCGCAGCGTCATGGATTTTCGCACATCTTCCAGCGGAACTTCGGTATCCTCGTCGCGCTCCGTATTCAGCACGGTCAGCCGGTCGCGAAGCTGTTTCACCATCTCGTTGTTACGCAGCAGGATTTCGTAACCACGCACACTCAACGGGCGGCCCATCAGGAATCCGATGCGCGCAGCAGGGTTGTCCTCGATCGGTTGCTCACTCCGCCAAACGGCCTGCCCCAACGGTAAAGGCGCAATGAGCAGCCCGCTATCGGCCGCGTATTCGTTGTCCAGGGTGAGCGAATACAAGGCGGTAATCACGCCTGCAAACAGGCCGAAGAGGACCGTCCGGCGCACGACCTTCACAATCGTAGCGAGACCTGGATCGGTTCTGGCTTGGTTCTTCATTGATACCATGCGACTCCCCTGCCTTGGGCAATATCAACCCGCTGTCACAGTTTGCGTCGCGATTATAGTGACGTGCTTCTGCCGGTGCAAACGTTGGAGTTTGTCTTTCGGGCCAGTGTGCTGGCACTATATGCGGGAATATGCAACCACACGCGCAACGCGCATCGGAATTATCTGCCTGTGATCCAAGTTACTGAGTTCCAGAAAATCTATCGCGAGACGTTGGCCGTCGAAGCGCTCACCTTCTCCGTTGAGCCGGGACAAATCCTCGGACTCGTCGGCCCCAACGGCGCTGGCAAAACCACGACGCTACGGAGTATCTCGGGAATTATCCCTCCGACAAGCGGAAGTCTCCTCGTGGCGGGCCACGATATTGTCAAGGAACCCATCGCCGCCAAGTCGAAGCTGGCCTACGTACCCGACGACCCGAAGCTATTCGACACGCTGACCGTATGGGAGCACCTCGAGTTTATGGCTGCGGCGTACCGCGTGGACGGATGGCGAGAGACGGGTAACGCATTGCTGCAACGGTTTGAGTTGGAAAGCAAGCGCAACACGCTCGCATCGGAACTGTCGCGCGGCATGCGCCAGAAGGTCGCCATCTGCTGCGCTTACCTCCACGACCCGCGCGTGATTCTCTTTGACGAACCGCATACCGGCCTCGACCCCCGGGGCATCCGCACCATGCGGGAATCGGTGGAGGAACGGGTCGCGAACGGCGCCGCGGTGGTCATCAGTTCGCACCTCCTCGAGATCGTCGAGGACATGTGTACCCATCTCCTCATTCTGCACCGGGGCAAGCGCATGTTTTTCGGCACGCTCGCGGATGCGCGTTCGGCCTTCGGCGATTTCGACGGCAACGCGCGGCTGGAAGACGTGTTCTTCCGCATCACGGAAGGCGGCGCGACCTTGGGCGCTCCCGAGTAGCCCATGCTTCATCCCGCGCTGTATAAGCTCCTCGCATTGAAATCCCGCGGTATGAGACGGCGAATGGTGCGCGGCATCAAGACGCCGAAGGGCGCGCTCTTCTTTATCATGGGCCTCGTCATGTTCGGGACCTGGCTTGGACCCAGCGTGTTCTTCGCGTTCTCCGAGCATACCGGCGACCCCAGCCAACTCGAAACCACCATGCCCATGATCATCATCGGCATGTGCCTGCTCACGCTGATCAGTTCGGCCGGCGAACGCGCCATCTACTTCAGCCCGGGCGAAATCGAGTTTCTGTTTCCAGGGCCCTTCGGCCGGCGGGAGTTGCTCGGGTACAAGGTGCTGGGTCTGCTCATTGGAGTTTCGTTTAGCTCATTCATATTCTCCGTACTCTTTCTGCGCTATTCCGCGTCGTGGTTCGCCGCGTTTGCGGGCGTGTTTCTGTCGCTGGCCTTCGTGCAGTTGTTCAGCATGTCGCTCTTGCTCGTGGGTCAGATGATGGCGGAGCGCGCCTACACGCGGATGCGCATGATCGTGTTAATCGCCTTCGGCGGCGTGTTGGCGGCGGCGCTGGGACCCCTCATCGCCATGCGCGGCATGGGCACCTGGGGCGACCGGCTGGCCAAGGCGCAAGACTCGCCGCTGCTCCACTACGCATTTCTGCCGCTGCGCCCCTTTGCCAAAACGATTGCCGCGCCGCAGGTCTTCCCCGATTTGCTGCTTTGGTCCGGCGCGGCCCTGGCCATCAACGGCGCCTTGTTTCTCTTCATCCTCTGGCTCGATGCCGAGTACCGGGAGACCGCCATCGGCGTGAGTCAACGGCTTTACGCGCGGTTGCAACGAGCGCAACGGAGCGGCATGGCGCCGACCACCGCGTCGGCGAAAGGCCGGATCCCGCAATTGCCCTGGTGGGGCGGTATCGGCCCGGTCGCGTGGCGGCAGTTGACCAATGCCGTCCGCAACGCGCGCAGCCTCATGATGATCCTGTTGCTCGTCGCCCTCGCCATCGGAATCCCAACAGTCGCGAAGGGCGAAAGCGACGTCAAGATCTGGCCCATGACGATGGCCATGGTCATCTGGTTGACCGTGTTTCTTTCGATGATGATCCGCTTCGATTTCCGCGCCGACATCGAACAGATGGACTGGTTGAAGATGATGCCGGTGAAACCGTGGGCGCTCGTTTGCGGACAGATCGCGGTGCCGGTGTTGATCTGTTCCACGCTTCAAATCGTGTTGGTTGGTGTGACGGTGAAGATTGCGGGACGCCCTGAGCTGTTGGCCTTGACCGTCGCCTTTGCGCCGCCTTTCAATATCCTCCTCTTCGGCATCGAGAACGCGTTGTTCCTCTTCGCGCCGACGAAGGTCGTCGCGTTCAGTCCCGGCGATTTTCAGGTTTTCGGACGGCAGTTACTCTTCATGCTCGTCAAACTCGTGCTCGTGACCATCGCGGGACTCGTCGCCTTCGGCGGCGGCGCGATCGTTTATTTCGTCACAGGACCAAGCATGATCCCCGCCTTCGCATTCGGATGGGTACTCGTCACCCTGCAAGCGCTCGCGATGATCCCCCTCGCATCCTGGGCCTTCCGCCGCTTCGACGTGAGCCTGGACACCCCCGTCTGATCGGCTCCCCAAAACGCCCATCTCGCTCCTGTCGCTTGGAACGCCCTCCCGTAGTCCTACTCGCTATCGGTATCGGGATCGGGATCGGAATCGCTATCGAAATCCCCCCAAATCCGTCATCCCCGCGCACGCGGGGATCCATCTTCCCTAGAACGAAAACCTCCGCACAAAAAAAGGAACCGCTTCCCTTTTCGTTCTCAAGTGCCGCAATCGGACCAAAGTGAACTTCGAACGAAAAGGGAAACGGTCCCCATTCTTGTTCTGATCCCATCGCAATCAATCGTGGTATGATAGTAGCTACGGCACACTACGAGAAAGACTGAGGATGCTGAACCGTAAGACGACAACTATACGAGCCGATCGCGAATTCGATGTGCCGTACGAGGACATCTTCGTCGAGGTTGATCTCCGGCCCGCACTGCATTTCATTGCCATCATCGCGTTGGCGGTCGTGGCCGCCGTCGCCTATGGCATCCTCCACGATCTCGTCACCGCCCACGTCTGCGTCGAGTATTTCACGGTCGCCCACCCGCGCATCGTGGATTCGGAAAGCCCGGTGGTTCTCGCACTCGTCTGGGGCGTCATGGCCACGTGGTGGATGGGCCTGTTGCTGGGCGTCCCTCTCGCCTTTGCCTGCGGCGCCGGGAAGCGGCCCAAACGCTCCGCGCTGGACGTGGCGCCCGCGGTGGGCAAGCTGCTGGTCGCGATGGCCTGCTGCGCGACCGTCGCGGGCCTCGCCGCCTATGGGTTGTCCAGGCTTGGCGTGCTTACAATTCCCATGTTCTACCTCAAATTGATCCCCGCCGAAACTCTGCCGCGATTCGCCGCCACTCTCTGGGCGCACAATGCGAGCTACGCGTTCGGTGTTCTCGGAGGTTTGATCGTGATCGTCGGGTCTGGCGGGCGAGAAGGAAATCACTTGGAGGAATGCCTTCATGATTAGCGACGACAACGCTGTGATACTCCTCGTTTTCTCAGTAATTATCGCGCTCCCGTGTGCAACGCTTTTCTTCAAGACCCGGTCCAGAACTTCGCAACGTATCGGAAACGCACTCTTTCTGGTCTCACTTTGCGGAGTGCTTTACGCGGCTTTCTTCTTGGAAATATTCCTTGCCATTACCGTTTACTGGACCTTCTGCCTGGTGACTGCGGGACTGATTCTCGCGCTGTGCGGAATTGTCTACTATTCACAGCGCATCAGAACCCCGATTGCATTGGGTGCAATCACAATCCTCTCAATCTTTGTTTGCCATTTCCTCGATACCGGACCGAAGAAGCCCTTCATGCGGTTCTACTCCACTCTTGAGCACGGTATGACTTCGGATGAAGTCATCGCGAGACTGGACCGCGAGTACCCGCCCGATAGTTCCTATCCACGTCCGACCATTCGTCATTCGGAGGACGGCGGC
>JAHDWY010000061.1:11351-11926 GCA_023384315.1 Candidatus Hydrogenedentota bacterium
GTGAGCTTTCATATGAACTCGTCGGCGGAGATTATCTCTGTCGACTTCGTCGAGGGCCAACTCACATCGAAGACCTATAGCCCGGACTGATTCGATCTAAATAGTCGGTACTAATTGTCGGACAACTCAAGGATCGCGGGTTGATCAGATAGCCGTGACGGTGGTTGGAGCAACATTTCTGCCGCCCCTCCGGGGCTTCGTGAACACGGAGAATCTGCTAACCCAACGTTCCGCTTCGCTCCACGTTGGGCTACAGTCTTTCGCCCCTTCGGGGCGGAGAGGGCTCGCCCGAACGTAACGTAGATACGTTCGACGATGCCCTGAGTGAGTTCGGACAATGAGTACGCTGGGGCTGCTTGTCTTACTTTCCGCAATATGTCCGAGAATCACTACCGGATATTTCGTTTCGGTAATTTGAACATTCGAATTTGTTTCGGATTTCGAAATTCGGATTTCGGATTTGGTCCTCCCAATCAACATCCTGTGCCGCCGAATCCCTACCCCCGTGGCGTCCACAAGAACACCCTCCGGTGCAATCCGCCTCTGGGGTTGCGGCCGGGGATCTCCGTTTCCAC
>JAHDWY010000885.1 GCA_023384315.1 Candidatus Hydrogenedentota bacterium
TGACCGAGGATCAAATCGACCAACTTCGAAACATTGTCGAGGAACTGGAACGCGACGAGGAGGGCACGTGAGATGCCGGAACTCATCGATGTGACCAACGAATTCGCGGCACGCTGGGCCGGCGTTATGTGGGCTGCCGTTTGGCAGAGCAGCGTTCTTGCAGCAGCAATTCTAGGAATTACGCTCCTGCTCAGAAGGTTCTCGCCGTCGCTTCGGTATTGGCTCTGGATGCTCGTGGTGTTGCGCTTGCTGGTCGTTCCGTTGGGGACCGTTAGCCTGCCCATTCTTCCGGCGCTGAACGAGTCCATCGACGTTGACGGCTCCGCGGCCGCGAAGGCATTGCTGACAAAGATTACCGCCACGCCGGGCGGGGGTGGTTTTGGTGCGGGTGCCGGGAGCCCCGGCTTGTCTACGGCTGAATTGGCGCCCGCCTCGTCGTCCCCGCAACAAGTGGAACCTGCGCGGACTCTGCCGAAACCATCACTACTTACGATAGTGTTCGCGGTATGGGTTCTTGGAATTCTCGCTGCGGCAGGACGGCTTGCGTGGACGTGGTCACAAACGCGTCGAATCGTCCATCACGCGACCGCGCCCTCGCGCGATGCGCGATTGTCTACCTTGGCGAGTCGAATTGCGTATGCCATGGGATTGCGCCGTGCGCCTCGGATCGGAGTCACCGAATGCAGCGTGTCGCCCTTCGTGTTCGGCGTTTTCCAGCCGGTGGTGATACTGCCTCGGCAACTCGTGGAGCGCGCGGACGACGGACAACTCGCAGCGGTCCTGGCGCATGAGTTCGCGCATCTGCGCCGGTTCGATCCGCTGTTTGGGTGGCTGTTTTCGCTGTGCCACGCAGCGTACTTCTTCCACCCCGCCCTGATTCTCGTGAAACGCCAGCTTCTCATTGAGCGGGAGCGAGCCTGCGACGATTACGCATTGGCGATGAGCAAAGCGCGTCCCAGCGCGTATGCCCGCGCCCTTGTTTCGGTCGCGGAGTTGTGCAGCGCGCCCGCGACGGCAGTTGGTCCGTTGCTTGTAGTTGCGGAATCATTCGCCGATCTCAAGACGCGGCTCGTCGCATTGCAGCGGCAGACCCGGCCTCAGGCGCGCCTGTCCATTGGCGCATTGGTCGTCCTCATTGCATTGGGAACGATCACGGTGCCGGGCATTGCCTTGACGAACCGTGCATCTGAACTGTCGACGCCAGTCGCGCACGACGTGGAGGAAAGTTTTCAAGTGGCGCAAGCGCCCGTCGCGCGCGTCGCACCTACGCGCATCGCCCGGGAAAGCGCGCGACCACAACCTATTCCGGCGGACGGGCGTGTGCTCCACTTTCCTTCGGATCGCACCCTCGGCACGATTCGCATCATGGATTCCAGTTTCGAGCGCAAGCTCGATACGTTCTACCACTGGCTCGACGACTCGGAGTGGATCGACTGGAGTACTGCGCAGGGCGACGTGGTGGTTCCCCAGGGAAAACACGTGTGGCTCGTACTCAATCCGCGCGCGTGCGGCGATCTTTCAGGTTTGCAGCAATTACATCCGAACGATCTTTTCAAATTGTCCGTGGACTACACGGAACGCGGCGGGCCTAGCCTGGACGATACCG
>JAHDWY010000062.1 GCA_023384315.1 Candidatus Hydrogenedentota bacterium
TACCCCTTCGGATCCCTCTACCGCTACGAAAGCGATGTGCGCCCCAGCACCTACTGGCTCCGGCGAATCGCAGGACGTTTCCGGCACAGCGTCTGGCTCAATCCAATCCCGCGCCACGCCTGGGAGACCACGTACGGCGCCTGGACCCTCAACCGGATCCGCGAAATCTTCCACATGGAAGACATGACCCTCGGCGGCATCAAAGGCATGGTCGAATTCCTCAGCGAAACGCGCTGAGGTTGAACTTATGTCCTTATGGTTCATTCAGCCCATTTGGTACACCACTTGACCGAGAGCGCCAAATGGCATAAACTGATCCGCAATATGGCGAAGTCGTTCACAAAAATGAAATCGGCCGCTCGGGAAGAGATCGCCGTCTATGGTGCCTCCGTCGGGTTGCGCACCGCCAACCGTGCCACCGTCATCAAACGGCTCAAAGAAGGTCTGCCCGCGGCCGCTTTCGATAAGCTGCAAGACGCCATGGATGTCCCGGGCGCCGAACTCGCGCGCGTCGTGAACATCGCGCCGCGCACCCTTGCCCGGCGTAAGAAGACCGGACGCCTACAGTCCGATGAGTCGGAGCGCCTGCTCCGAATCGGCGTGCTTTTTGACCGGGCGAAGGAAGTGCTCGGCGGTGCAGAACCGGCGCGCAACTGGCTGAAGTCTCCGAAGCGCGCGCTGGCCGGCCGCTCTCCACTGGACTACGCGGATACGGAACCCGGCGCGCGGGAGGTGGAAGAATTGCTCGGCCGGATCGAGTATGGGGTCTTCGGTTGACCATCCATGCGTGGCGCCTGGTCAAAGCGCACCGCGCGAACGACGCATTCAGCGGAGAAGGTGCCAGCCGGTACCCGGGCCGCTGGAATCGCCGCGGCGTCCCGGTCGTCTACACCGCAGGCAGCCTTTCGCTCGCAGCCTTAGAGGTCCTCGCCAATCTGGACGATGCCTCACTCATCACGGACTACGTATCCATTCCGGTGTCCTTTGATGAGCGCCTTTGTCAGAACCTGGACACTCGAAGACTTCCCAACGACTGGAGATCCAATCCGGCCCCGACCGCGACCCGAGATGTTGGTAGTGAATGGGCCCTGTCCGGTGCGTCGTGTATCTTGCGGGTTCCCAGTGCAATAATCCCGTCCGAATTCAACTACCTCATCAACCCCGGCCACCGCGATTTCACCCGCATCAAGGTCGGTGCGACCACCGATTTTACCTGGGACAATCGGCTTATCTGACAGCGGATAAAAGGTTTAGGGGGAGAGCTTATGGTTTTCTTGGTGAACTTGACTGACAGTCATTAATGGGGTATATTCAATTGTGAACGTTGTTCATTGAGGAGTTGCCATGGTACCGGTTAGTGCTCAGCCCGCCTCCAAACCTGTCGGCCGGCGCGACCGCCGAAAAGCCGAGGTCCGCGCCCGTATCATCGATGCCTCGCTAGAGCTTTTCAGCAAGCAGGATTACGTCGACACTACGGTTGAACAGATTACGGAGGCGGCGGATGTCGGCAAAGGCACCTTCTTCAACTATTTCGATTGCAAAGAGCAGGTGTTGAGCGGCCTCAGCGTGCGCCAGCTCGCCCGGATCGAAGACGCCGTGGACCAGGCGATCCGGGATGAGCGGCCTACCGAAGAGACTCTCCGCAGGATCCTTCACCTTACCGCGGACACGCCGGGAAAGAGCCGCACGCTGATGCGCAATCTACTGGTCGGGAACTTCTCCAGCGAGCAATCCAGCGATTATCTCCGCGAGTACGTGGAGAAGGCGTTGGGCGCTGTCCAGGAACTACTCCGCTGGGCGCGCGAGCGCGGGGAAGTTGTCTCAACGGAAAGCGTCGAGTCACAGGCTCGCCGGTTCATACAGGTGTACATGGGCGTCACGATGATGTGGGTCATTCAGCCCGGCATCTCGCTTCACGAGTGGCTGGACGTCTGTATCACGCACTATTGGCAGAGTATCGCCGCGGACGGCGGCAAGCAAATGTAACCGTCCACACCGGATTCGGGTCGGGGGGCCGGAATCCACAACGTCTCGGGGGAGCGTGTGCAATGGAAAGTCGCCTCGTCGGACGGACACTCCGATTGACCGCAGTCCTTGGCGCTGTCGCTGCGGCGACAGCCACCGTGTGGACGCTCTCGGTTAACGCGAGAGCCGGGGGGGACGGCGCAGATTCCCACGCGATGTCAGCGTCGCGACAGGTGACCGTTCACTCGACGCCGATGCGTGTCCACGTGTTCGAGGAGCGCGTCCAGGTGCAGGGCACGCTCAAGGCTGTACGCTATGCGGATGTTGCCGCGCGCATTGGCGGACCGCTTGAATCCATCCTCGTGAGTGAAGGGAACGCCGTGGTTGCGGGCGAGACCATTCTCTTTCAAATCGACTCCGCGAATCTCGAACGCACGCTACAGATTGTCCGCCAAGATCTGGACGTTGCCAAGTGCGCGCTTCGCGAGTCCCAGGCCAATCGCGAGCGTCTCCAAGCAATTCTGGACAAGGCAAAGCTTGACTTCGAACGCAGTAAACGGCTGTACGAGCAATCGGTAGGTTCGTTGTCGCGTGTCGAGCAGCTCGAGTCTGAGTACAAGCAGGCGGACGCATCGATTCGGCATGCGGACAGTCAGGTCGATCTGGCTTCGGAAAAAGTGGAACAAGCGCAGACCGCCGTCGAGATTTCCGCAAAAAACCTGCGCGATTCCCGCGCGGTGGCGCCCATCAATGGGCGCGTCAGCGTCCAGTACCTGGAGGCGGGGGAGAACGCTTCGGTTGGTGAGCCGGTGATCCGTATCGAAGATCCCTCCACGCTGGAAGTCAGTGTGTATCTTCCCGCCCAGTACTACCCCGGGGTCGTTGCCGGGCAAACGCAGGTCGACCTCGACGTATACAGCATCTGCATTCCCGGCCAAACCGTCTCGTACAAAAGCCCGACAATCGATCCCGCCCTGCGCACGTTTGAAGTAAGATGCGTCCTGTCCGACCCGCCGGATTGCGTCGTACCGGGCGCTATGGCAGACGCGCGGATCATCCTGCAGCGGCATGAAGGGCTTGGGGTTCCGGTCGATGCGGTTCAGGAGCGCGACGGACGGCCGGTGATCTTTATCGTGGATTCCGATGTTGCCCGCATGACTCCTGTGGCGGTGGGCCTGCAATCGGACGGACTCATCGAATGCCACGGCGAAGGCCTTGCGGAGGGATTGTCCGTGGTCACCCTCGGCCAGTACTTGCTGAATGATGGCGATTCAATACGCGTGGAACATGAGGCCGGCTGATGTTTCTATCCAACGCCTCCATACGCCGTCCCGTCGCGATGGGTTCGCTCATCATCGCGCTCGCCCTGCTCGGGCTGAACGCCTACCGCAAGATGGGGCTCGAGTTCATGCCGAAAGTGGACGTCCCCTATATCACGATCGTGACCCCCTATCCCGGCGCCAGTCCCACCGAGATTGAGACGGATATTGCCAAGCGCATCGAAGATGCGGTCGTGAGCATCGACGGGCTCAAACACGTGTCTTCATCCTGCATGGAGAACGTATGCCAGAACCTGCTCGAATTCGAGATCGAAATTGATGTGGATGTGGCGGCTAACGACGTGCGCGAACAGTTGGACCTTATCGTCAACGAACTTCCCGAGAGTGCGGAACAACCCCAGGTCCTGAAGTTCGACATCAACGCGAAGCCGATTGTCACGCTGGCGCTGAAAGGAAGTCTGTCCACGGAGGAACTCTACGACTACGCCGACAACTCCTTGCGAGACCGCCTCTCTGTGATTCAGGGTGTCGCCGATGTGCAGGTGTTGGGCGGGGCCGAGCGGGAAGTGCAGGTTCGTCTCGACCGCAGCAAGCTCGCGGAGCGTAGCCTTACCAGCATGGACATCGTCCATGCGATTCAGGAGAATGTGAGGACCATCCCCTCGGGCCGGGTTCGCGAGATGGGCCGGGAATACACGGTCAAGTTCGATGCCGAATTCGACCGCGTCGCCGATCTCGCCATGCTCGAAGTCACCAACCGTGACGGTGCCCGCGTTTACCTTGGAGATGTGGCCTATGTGGCGATGACGAGCGCGGAACTGCGGCAGACGGCCTTTGTCGACGGCGAGCCGTGTATCGGATTGCGCGTCGTGAAGAAGGCGGACGCAAACGCGGTCCGCGTGGTGGAGCGTGTACGCGACGCTACCCAAGAGTTGGAGGATACTCTGCCTGGCGGCGCGGAACTCGTCTGGGTGAGCGACGACGGTGGCTTTGTTGAATCCAGCGTCGATAGCGCGACCAGCAACATTACGCAAGGCGTCTTGCTTACGGCCCTCATTCTGTTCTTGTTCCTTTACAACTTCCGGACCACTCTCATCGTGGCGGTGACGATGCCCTTGACCATCGTGATCAGCCTTTTCTTCCTCCAGTTCCTCGGGTACACGCTCAACACATCGACGCTACTGGCCCTGGGGCTGTCGGTCGGTATTCTCGTCACCAATTCCATCGTCGTACTCGAGAGCATCGCGAAACGATTCGCGGCGGGATTGGACGCTCACGAGGCAGCCCGCCAGGGATCGCGCGACGTCGTAGTGGCCGTGCTCGCCAGCGCCGGAACGAACATCGTCGTGCTCTTTCCAATCATTATCATGGGCAGTATGGTCGGCCGCTTCTTCCGGCCCTTCGCGACCACCATGGTGGTTGTGACCGTCGTATCCCTCTTCATTTCCTTCACTCTGACGCCGCTCCTCTGCGCCCTGCTGCTGCGGAGGACCGAGGAGCGCACGCGACTTGCGCGACTCGAACGATGGTGGAACCGCGGTCTTGACGCCGTGGCCGCGCGCTACGCGGAAACGCTCCGGTTCTTCGAAAGGCGTCGCGCCGCAGCATTAGGCGTCTTGACGATGGTGGCTGTGGTCTTCGTCGCGGCGATGGCTGCCGGTTCGACGCTCGGTTCCACCATGATGGCGGAATCGGACCAGGGCCAAGTGTTTGTCAAGCTCGAGTATCCCACGTACTACGATTTGACCCGGACTACACAACGTGTCCAGGAGGTGGAACGGCAGCTTCAGGACTTGCCCAGCTTGCTTCACGTCTACACCACCATCGGGAAGGTCGAAGGCATGATCGGCCAGACTTCCGAAGGCGTGCATCTCGCCCAGGTCTTGTTGCGGTTTGTCGACAAGACGCAGCGCAGGGAAACCATGCAAAACCTGTTGGGCGAGATTCGAGGGCGGCTTGCGGCCGTCCCCGATTGTGTTGTCACCGTAAACGTTCCCAGCATCATTGGCGGTCAGGCAAGCCCAATTCAGTTGCAGATTGCAGGCGACGATTTGCCCACGCTGGAGCGTTTGGCCTTGGAAACCCACGCACGAGTCCAAACCCTTTCGGGCATTGAGAACCCCGATACCACGGTACGGCAGGGAAAGCCCGAACTGCGGGTCGTTCCCCGCCGCGCGGTGTTGTCGGACTTGGATATTCCGGCCACCGCGCTCGGCTATGCGCTTCGCGGAAACCTCGAGGGCATCAAATCGGGCATCTACAAGCAAGGCGACCGTTCCTACGACATCCGCGTGAAACTCGACGAACAGCCTGGCAAAGACCAAGTCGAATCGTTTCAGTTTCCCGCCGCGCCGGGCAATGCCGTCATGCTGACGAACTACGCCCGCGTCGAGGAACGAACGGCGCCCATCCAGATCACACGGGACGACAAACGCCGCGTCGCGAAACTCTTTGCAGAACTGCAAGAAACCAAGCCCTTGGGCGACGCTGTCGCAGAGATCAACCGGATTCTTGATTCCGAAATGAATCTGCCGTCCGGATACTCGTATGACCATCGCGGTGACTACGAAATCATGAGTGAAGCGCAAGAAGCCTTCATCGAGGCGGGAGTTATTGCGGTCGTACTGACCTTTCTCGTGCTGGCCGCGATTCTCGAATCGTTCCGCCAGCCTCTGGTCATTCTGCTCACCTTGCCGCTTGGTCTCATCGGGGTCGTATTGGCTCTTTACCTCACCGGTGAGAGCATTTCCATGTTTGTTTTGCTGGGTTCAGTCATGCTCGTCGGGATTGTCGTGAACAACGCCATCCTCGTGATGGACCGAGTCAATCAACACGTCGCCCAGGGCGCCGACCGCCATGAGGCCATGATCCTCGCCTCCATGGAAGTGTTCAGGCCCATCGTCATGATTACCCTGGCTGCTGCGCTTGGCATGTTGCCCCTGGCCCTCGGTCAAGGCATTGGCAGCGAGCTGCGCGCCGGCATCGGCATCACCTCCGTCGGTGGAATCGTCGTGTCGGCCCTGCTTACTCTAGTCGTGCTGCCCATCGCCTACTCTCTCTTTCCCCGCCGGGGCCGCCCTATTCAGGTCCCCACCACCTGAACCGGGGCAGTTGCCGGGCGCGGTCCCAACGCGGCATGATGTGCGGGACCCATTACGGGATCCGGGGTTCGTACATCATGCCGCTTCTAATCTTATTGACCGCGTTCTGCACCGCGCCCGACGAAGTGCTGGATTTAGCAAACGGCTCGTTCCGGGAATCCTGGCTGCGCCACCCCGTACTTGGGGATGCCTCGTTCGATTCGTTTGAGCATACGCCGGGCAACCCTGCTTACCGTGGCGCGTCGCCTTACGAGTGGCCGGTGAATGGATTTCTCTTCGAGGATCCCGTCAGCTCCAACTGGTATCTCTACGTGGGCGAATACTGCGACGGCTATGCCCTCAAGCCCGACGTGCCCGCGCGCTGTGTTGCGCTGCGTTCCACCGACAAGGGCGCAACATGGACCTTGCTGGGCCCCGTGCTCGATTATGAAGGCCACCTTTTCACGGGCGAGACCTCGCCGTTATTCCACGCGCCCGATGTCTCCGTGGTTTACGCCGACGGCCGCTACCACATGTGCTTCGACTGGACCACCCAGAGTACAACGTGGGAAAACGCCGCTGATCCGGGCCTTGATGCGAACAGTGGTGTCGGCTACGCCTGGTCGGACCGGCCCGAGGGGCCATTTCATCCGACGGACGCGCCTCTAGCCACGACACGTGAGCAGGTCCCGTTGCTCGGTAAGTATCGTCGCCTCTATGCCTCGACCCTGATTCGACGCGCGAACGACTGGCTCGTCTTAACCCTGACCGATTCAGGCCCGTACTTCGGCTGGGCCTTGGCGGGTATGACCGCTACGAATCCGGAAGGGCCTTACACGGAACCCCGCTTGCTGTTGCACCCGGAGCGCGAAGGTTATCATCCGCCGTTGTTGGAGTTCTTTCCTGCCTTTGTACACGAAGGCTACATCTACTCCCCGGCCACCTCGGTCGCACTGAACCGAAACTTCCAAGCCCTCTTTCGTGCGCCTATCGAAGAAGCTACTGACCCAAAGGCGTGGGAGCTTTTCACCTGCGGATCGCTGTGGCACGCGGAACCCCTCGAACACGAGAACTTCGGGATCTGGGGCCAGACCTTTTCGGGCTTCGTGGATTCGGTTAACACGCTCCACGTCATGTTTCCCTCCCGGGACTCACAGGGGAGAGGCACCATCAACCTGGCCCATCGCGCGTGGGACCGCCCCTTCCGCGACCAGGGATTCGTAACAAGCGGGAATGCAGGTCCGAGTTTGGTGTTGGCGGACTGGTGCGGCGCGCTAGGTGAAATCGACGTGGAAGGCAAATTCACCGGCACCGTGTCTTTGGTTTGGGATTACACGGCGCCTTTGGGTGCGGACAGCCCGCGTTCCAACGCCACACTGCATCCCCTGGTGCGGACGCGGCACGCGGCGTTGCGGTGCACGCCGGAAAATTGGTTCCTGGAGGCATTCGACGCCGACGGGGAACGTACCGAGTATGGGTCAGGCGCGTTGGCGACGTCTCCGGAGCGACTGAGACTTTCGTGGTCTGGTGCTGCCAGGGCGAAGTTGGAGATCGGTGGCGAAGCCGTCTGGAATGGCGCGCTCCCGCGAGGACCCGGGCTGGTGGGTATCCTCTCGGAGGCGAATAGCCACGCCTCAATAGAGCACTTCCGAGTATCGGGGGAGCGGCAGCCCTCCGTTGTCACGTACCTCTACACGGATGCACTACTTGGCGCGGCGCAGAATCTCGCCGACTGGAAGGAGGTTGCATCGAGAGAGTTTCGATTCGGTGTCGGTGCCGTGAGCGATGAGAACAGCGTTGTGGCCAAGTGGAACGTGGAAGGAAACGCCATTCGCCTCTGGGCTCCGAAAGGGCCAGCGTATGGGTCGCTGGTAGTTCTGTTGGATGGGAAACCGGCAGCGGAAGTGTCGTGCCACGCCGAAGAGTCCGCCGCGTCCGCACCGCTCCTCACCCTATCCCGTCTTGAGCCAGGTCCCCACGCGTTAGTTGTTCGATCAAGCGGAGGACCGATTCCCCTGGACTCGATCGAAGTATTCCGGGAAATGCGCACGTCAGCTTCCCGGTCATACTGACGGAAATCCGTCGATCAGGTACTCCACTGTTTCGTCGTTTCGAAATTCGCCTCGAGATCCCGGCACAAAAGTCCAAGGCTCTAAGTTATTTTATTAAAATGATTTGTGCGGATCTGGCATGTGCCATTACTTCCCATCCCCTATGTTGGTACACCGTTTGCTCCTTCCCCTTCTGCAGCCTATGTGCCACGTACCTTCACCAATTATGCAGGCACACGGACAGCCGGGATCACGCACCCGTCCCGGCTGTCCCCTTCCTTGTAAGAAAGGCTCAACTTCCAGCGGTGGCTGAGTTTTGTCAAGAGTATACTTTTATGGCACAAGATGTGGTATACTGTGCGGCGGGAAGTTAGGAGGAGATTGCGTCTATGCCAACCTTTACCTATGTCGCCCGGACTCGCGACGGCCAAAAAAAGAGCGGAAGTTTGACCGCCGAAAGCCGCGGCGCCCTCGTCCGCAGTCTCCAGAGTCAAGGACTCATCCCTGACAAGATTCAGGAGCGCGGCAAGTCTGCGGGTCCCAAACGCGGACCGCGCGTGAAGTCCACCGAACTGCTCGTGTTCACCCGCCAGTTGTCCACTATCGTGAATGCCGGTCTACCGTTGTTGCAGGGGTTGGACATTCTAGCCGAACAAACCGAGGATCAGCGATTCGCGCACGTGCTCGCGGAAATCGGGCAAGACGTGGAAGGCGGTGAATCCTTCTCGGAAGCGTTGCGCAAGCACCCACGAATCTTTACTGACCTGTACGTGAGCATGGTGCGGGCCGGTGAAGCGAGCGGTAATCTCGACAACGTGCTGCTCCAACTCGCCGATTACCTGGAATCCATGGAAGAACTCAAGCGCCGGATTCGCGCCGCCATGACCTATCCGGTGGTCGCCTTCAGCATGATCCTTCTCATCGCGGCAGGTTTGATCATCTGGGTCGTGCCGCAGTTCGCGGAGATCTTCTCCAGCTTTGACGCGACCCTGCCCGAGCCCACGCGTTTGTTGATTCTGATCAGCGACACCCTTCGCAGTTGGCGCATGCTTGCCGTCATTGCCCTGGTTGTCGCGGCGGTGATCGCCTTCCGGATGTACGGTCAGACGGAAACGGGCCGATACAACATCGACAAAATGACATTGAAACTGCCCGTGTTCGGCAAGATGCTGCGCAAGGTGGCGATCAGCCGGTTTGCGCGTACTCTGAGCACGCTCACCCGCAGCGGCGTGGCTATTCTGGGTGCGCTCGAGATCGTGGAGCGCACTGCCGGCAACGAAGTGTTTGCCCGCGTCGTGCGCCAAGCCGGGGACAGCGTTCGCGGCGGTGAGACCCTGGCCGAACCCCTCGCGCGAAGCGGGGAATTCCCCGCCATGGTAACTCGTATGATCGGCGTAGGTGAGAAAACCGGCGCCCTCGAACAAATGCTCGGCAAGATTTCCGATTTCTACGATTCAGAAGTGAAGGCCGCAGTCGATGCATTGACAAGCCTAATCGAACCCATCCTTATTCTGATGATGGGTATCGTGGTCGGCGGCATCGTCATTGCGCTCTTCATGCCGATTCTCCAACTTTCCAGTCTCGTTCAAAGCTAAGCGGCGAAAGTCCAACGGGGCGCGACCATGGGCGAATACCCAAGGCTGCGCCCCTTCTCTTAAGCTTGTCACCGCATCGCTATATCGGCCCGGATTATTCCCACCTGATTGGGTGTTTCCCATCCTACATAACGACATTCCGTGCACTTGCGCTTCCTCGCTAGAATGGACCGTTCTAGCATCGAAGGACCTCAAAAGGATTCGCAGTGTGAACCCGGCTTTCAATCCCCGTCATGGCGGATTGGGGGCCGAATTCCCATTGTCAATGCGTCTCGCAGGACGTACCCGAAGTGGACCCACAGGAAAGGAGTAACTACGGACCATGGATAACACGCGAAGAGATTTTCTCAAAACCGCCGGAACCGTCGCCGCCGCAGGATCGGTTATTGGAGTGCCGTTCGCCGCGTCGGCACAGGGCGCTTCCGGCGAGAAATCGCTGGGCGCACTAACGGAACACACGTTACCCCCTCTACCTTACGCGTATGACGCCCTGGAACCGTTCATCGACGCGGAAACCATGACCCTGCACCACGACAAACACCATGCCGGTTATGTGAAGGGCCTGAACGAGGCCGAGGCCAAGCTCGCCGAGGCACGCGCTTCGGGTGATTATGCCCTGGTCCAGCACTGGTCGCGCAGGGCCGCGTTCAATGGCGGCGGCCATTACCTGCACACCATGTTCTGGCAGATCATGGCGCCGAACGGGAAGGGTGGCGGTGGTGAGCCCACGGGCGTACTGGCCGACAAAATCAAGGAGGACTTTGGCAGCTTCGAGGCGTTCAAGGCTCAGTTTTCCGCTGCTGCCAAGGGCGTGGAAGGGAGTGGATGGGCGCTCCTCCATCAACGCGTCACCGACGGTCGTCTGATCGTTCTTCAGGCGGAAAATCAGCAAAAACTGACCTCTTGGGATTGCGTGCCCCTTATGGGTATCGACGTGTGGGAGCATGCCTACTACGTAAAGTACCGGAACGATCGCGGCGCCTATGTGGACGCGTGGTGGAACGTGGTGAATTGGCCGAAGATCGGAGAGAACTTCAGCGCGCACATGGTGAAGGAATAGTCGTAGTTCGGCGTGCTGTCAATCGCGAGGCCACCATGCGCGAGGTGGCCTCGCTTTCCCTGCATCGCACCCTTTTGGGGTTAAACCCGTTCGGCCGGTGCGTCTTCCCGATTCGTCGTCAATCGTCCTCGTCGTCGTCATCCAATTGATGCTCGAAGCGATCGTCGGGCCGGCGCGTATGACAAACCGTGCAGGTGTCGATCGTTCCGGGATGGCCTTGAACGGCGATGGCCTGAACGTTATCGGCCATGACCACGGTCGGCGTAATGGCGTGCGGGCTGCCATGGCACGCGGCGCAGTGGACGCCACGGTGGCCTTTAGAGTTGCGATACAGCGTGTCCGGCTGTTCAAAATCGAAGCCGTTGCGGTCGTGGCAATCATCGCAGCGCGGTTCATCGATCCACGGCGCGCGGTTCGTATCGGCTACGTCGGTCATGTCTCCGTGGCAGTCGGTACAGGTCATGCCTTCCATGAAGTGCACGTCGCGCAGGCATTTCGTCTCGACACCTGGATGGCACGCATAACAGTCGACCTCCAGTGAAACTTGCGACATTCGCGAGGCGTGCGCTCCATGTATGGCATGCGACAACAGGGGCGTGCCGCTCGTCCCTAACGGCAATTGCCCGTGACAGTCCATGCAGGCCACGGGTGTATCGCTCGCCAGGGTCGTTATATGCAGTCGGTCGTGGTCCGTAAGGATGTCCATTGCCACAGACGCGTCGGCGAGCCCGTCCCCATCGTCTGTCGTGTGACAGAGATCGCAACTGATCTCCCAGGATACAGGCACCACTGCCTGGGTCGTCGCCACCTCATTTCCTGAGCGGCGAAAGCTGATCTTGGCGAGCGGTTATTGTTTCAACATGCCATTGTCCATAAGTGGTGT
>JAHDWY010000063.1 GCA_023384315.1 Candidatus Hydrogenedentota bacterium
CTCACGAAGAACCAGCGCGACGGTGAACTGCACGACATGGTCTCGACCATAGGCGGCGCGTTTCTCGGCCTGACGGTCGGGTGTGCGAAATGCCACGATCACAAGTTCGATCCCATCTCCCAGCGCGACTACTACCGCATGCGGGCCATGATTGCCGGCGTGAAGCATGGCGAACAGGAACTGCCGGACCCCAATCGCGAGAAGCGGCTGGCGAAGGCGGAGGAAGCCCGGTTGGAATTGCGCGCTATCGAATCGATGTTGCTGCAATTCGTTCCCATGGCCCGTGTGGGCAGCGGCGACCCGGAGCGGCCGCCGGTTTCGCCGCTTGGCAATGTGGAACGATTCGAGCCGGTCGAAGCGCGATTTGTCCGATTCACCGTTCTCAGCACGTCCGATGCCGAACCCTGTATCGACGAGTTGGAGGTCTATTCCGCGGGCGGCGATTCCATAAACGTGGCCCTGGCGAGCGCGGGTGCGATCGCGACTGCATCCAGCGAATTTGTGAATAACACCAAGCACAAGACCATCCACCTGAACGACGGCAAGTATGGCAACGACTTCAGTTGGATCCCCCGCGAGCGCCAGGATGCCTGGGCGCAGATCGAACTTCCCGACACCATCACCATCGATCGGATCGCATGGGCGCGCGACCGCAACGGGTCGTTCAAAGATCGATTGGCTGTCTCCTACCGCATCGAAGTCGCAAACGACCCCGGACACTGGACCATTGTCGCCACCTCCAAGGACCGCGCTCAATACAAACCCGGCGGGGAGGCAGCCTCGCGGTACTCCGCGGTGAAACCGGAAGACGCGGCAAAGCTCGAATCGCTGCTCGCGGATAAGGAACGGTTACAGAAGAAGATCGACCGTCTGTCCGCGGTTCCGATGGTATACGCGGGTCAGTTCGAGGAGCCTGGCCCCACGCACATCCTCCAACGGGGCGACCCCATGAGCGAAGGCGATGTCGTGGTTCCAGGGACTCCCAAGCTGGTCGGAGCAAACTGCGACTTACCCGCGGACTCACCCGAGCAGGAACGCCGCCGTGTCTTGGCGGATTGGATCGCGAGCCCTGACAATCCCTTTACCGCGCGGGTCATCGTCAATCGCATCTGGCAACATCACTTTGGCCGCGGCATTGTGGACACCCCCAGCGATTTCGGTGCCATGGGCGCTCGGCCCACGCATCCGGAATTGCTGGATTGGCTCGCGTCGGAATTGGTCGCGCAGGATTGGCGGTTGAAGTCCATTCATCGCATGATTCTGTTGTCGAACACGTACCGTCAATCCGCGGTCCCGAGATCGGACGCTCTCGCCGTGGACGCCGATACGCGGTATCTCTGGCGCTTCCCGCCGCGCCGTCTCGAAGCGGAGCCGCTGCGCGATTCGATTCTCGCGGTCAGCGGCGCGCTAAACTCGGCCATGGGCGGGCCCGGCTACGATGTATTCGAGCCGGACGACAGCTACGTGCACATCTACGTGCCGAAAGAAGAGTTCGCACCCGGCGACCTGCGGCGCATGATCTATCAATGGAAACCCCGCGTCGAACAAGACATCACCTTCGGCGTCTTCGATTGTCCCGATGCCACGCAAGCCACGCCCAAGCGCGTCAGTAGCACCTCGCCGCTCCAGGCCTTGAGCCTGTTGAACAGCCCGTTTATGAACGCGCAGGCAGAAGTATTCGCCGGGCGACTTAAGAACGAAGCGGGGGAGACCGTCGAAGATCAAGTTCGCCGCGCATTTCTGCTGGCCTTTGGGCGCGAGCCGGATGCGGAAGAAGCGGCGGCGTCGGCAGCATTTGTCCGAGATCACGGCCTGGTCTTGTTTTGTCGCGCGTTGTACAGCGCCAATGAGTTTCTCTATCTGAACTAGGAAGTCGCCATGATCAGTTTTCCACAGCAGATTTTGCGGCTCGCGAGGACCGGCCAGGCCATCGCCGCCCTCATGTCCGAATTGCCCCAGGAGCAGGCGCGGTGGAAGCCCACTCCGGACAAGTGGTCGGTGTTAGAGATCCTCAATCATTTGCTCGACGAAGAGCGCGCGGACTTCCGGATGCGGTTGGATCTGTTGTTGCATCATCCGGATCGGGACTGGCCCAAAATCGATCCCGAAGCATGGGCGCGAGATCGCGACTACAACAGCCGCGATCTCGGGGAGTCCATCGCGAACTTCAAACAGGAACGGCGCGCGTCCATCGAATGGCTGGAAGGGCTGTCCGAACCGCGTTGGGATAATACCTACAACCATTCGTCGGCGGGACCGCTGACCGCGGGTAGCCTGTTTGCGTCGTGGCTCGCGCATGACCTTCTGCATATCAGGCAGATCTGCCGCGTGCAATGGCAGTATCTGACGCAACACGCCGCGCCCCACTCGACGATGTATGCCGGAGATCTCGTATGACGCCCTTGTCGCACCATGGCCGCTTTCTTCTGGACCGGCGATCGTTCCTGCAGTACGCCGGAACCGGTCTCGGCAGCATCGCGCTCGCCGCGCTCCTGGGCGAGGACATGGCGTTGGCATCCGATGAGGTGCAGCCGATCCGTCCCGTACTTGATCCTGCCGCGCCCATGGCGCCCCGCGCGCCGCACTTCTCGCCGCGGGCGACCAAGGTGCTCATGATCTTCTGTTCCGGCGCGGTCAGCCACGTGGACAGTTGGGATTACAAACCGGAGTTAATCAAGCGCGATGGCCAACCTATGCCCGGCGGCGGTGAGCTAATCACATTCCAGGGCGAACAGGGAAACCTCACGACACCGCTCTGGGCCTTCAAGCAGCGCGGGGACTGCGGCAAGTTTGCGTCGGATCTCCTGCCGCACATGGCCGAACTGGTCGATGATTTCTGCTTCATCCACTCCATGACCGCCCGCAGTAACACGCACGGTCCGGCGGAGAGCCAGATGAATACGGGCTTCACGCTGGATGGCTTCCCGAGCATGGGTTCCTGGGTGTCGTATGCCTTGGGCGCGGAAACGAACGATCTGCCGGCCTACGTCGCCATTCCGGACCCGCGCGGCGTGCCCCAGATGGGGCCGAACAGTTGGTCGGCGGGATTCCTCCCGGCCGTGTTTCAAGGTGTGCCCTTCGGCGCAGACAAACCCATTCCGCATCTCGCGGCGCCGGAGGCTATCAGCGCAACGGACGAACGCGCCACGCAGGACTTTCTGAAGTTCCTCAACGAGAAGCACCTCGAACAGTACCCCGGCGATACGGAGCTCAGTGCGCGGATCGCGAGTTACGAACTGGCCGCGCGCATGCAACTGCGCGCCGCCGAGGTCAGCGATTTTTCCACAGAGTCTGCCGCCACGCGCCGCATGTACTGCGTCGAGGATCAGAACGAGGTCAAGGCTGGTTTCGGCAAGAACTGCCTCCTGGCGCGGCGACTGCTGGAACGGGGCGTGCGATTCGTCCAGTTGTTCAATGGCGCGTACGCCATGGGGGAGGGCGTCGGCAACTGGGACGGCCACAAAGTGCTCCACGAGCAATACAGCGTCCACGCGCCGATTCTGGACGAGCCCTGCGCCGCCTTGCTCAAGGACATGAAAGCGCGCGGACTACTGGACGACACGCTGGTCGTCTGGGCCACGGAGTTCGGGCGAATGCCCACCTTTCAGAAAGGCGCCAGCGGCCGCGATCACAATCCCAACGGGTTCACCGTGTTCCTCACCGGCGCGGGGGTCAAGCGGGCATTCAGCTACGGCGCCACCGATGAGTTCGGATACAAAGCCGTCGAAAACGTAACCACCATCTACGACCTCCACGCCACCATCCTGCATCTGCTCGGCGTGAATCACAAGCAATTGACCTTCTACCACAACGGCATCGAGCGCCGGCTAACCGACGTCCACGGGAAGATTATCAAGCCCATCCTGGCGTAGTTGTACTCCGTTGAAAAGTCATGCTGTGGCCCACCTGGGAGCGCCAGGCTCCAGCCTGGCGAAGCCTCGGAGGAGTGATAGCCTTGCCGGCAACGCAGTCGTTACATTGACACACTGTCACGCTCCGAAACCCGCCAGGCTGGAGCTTGGCGCGCCCAGTGCGGTTCGACAACCCGGCTCGACCTTCGTTACAGTAATCCCCACGCCTAACATCGAAGGAGCGTCCACCGATGCACACCACGTTTCGCCGAATCCTGTTGCTCACCATTCTCGTCGCGAGTTCAGTACCTGCATTCCCACTGCAAATCGCCACCTTCTCCACGGAGGTTACCTGCCCCATGGGGCACGCCCTTATGGGCGGCGGCATCATGCCCGCGAAAAGCGTCGTGGATCCCCTGTACGCCAATGGCCTCGTCCTTCTCGGTGCAGGCGACCCGATCGCGATCGTGGTGATGGACTGGTGCGAGATCCGCAATGACGCCTACGATTATTTCCGCGACGAAGTCGCAAAGGCCGCGGGAACGACGCGCGAGCGCGTGCTCCTGTCGGCCGTCCACCAACACGACACGCCTATCCCCGACTTCACAGCACAGCGATTGCTCGATGAGCAGGGACTGCCCAATGCGCTTTGCGATGTGTCCTACGTGAAGGACTCCATCGAACGAGTATGCCATGCCCTGCGCGTGTCCCTGGAATCGCCACGAAACGTGACCCACTACGGCACCGGGCAAGCCGAGGTCGAAGGTGTTGCGTCAAACCGCCGCGTAGTGGCCGATGACGGTTCTGTGTCCTTCCCGCGAAACAGCGCGACCGGCGATCCCGCCATTCGCGATGCGCCCATCGGCACTCACGATCCGCAACTCAAAACGCTGAGCTTCTGGGACGGCGATCAGGCCATGGCCGCGTTGAATTTCTATGCCGTGCATCCCATGAGCTACTACGGGAAGGGCGGCGTCTCCGCGGACTTCGTCGGCATGGCGCGCCGGCAACGGCAGGCGGATGATCCCGCCATTCACCAGTTCTACATCTCCGGATGCAGCGGCGACGTGACCGCGGGCAAGTACAACGACGGCGCTCTCCAGAATCGCGCCGTGCTTGCCAAGCGAATCTACGAGGCCATGGCCGCCGCGTGGGATGCGACGGAACGGCATCCGGTCGAAGACGTCACCATCCGCGTCGCCAAAATGTCGTTGGAGCCCAAGACCACGGAAGGCTTCTCCGAAGAGGAAATGAAAGCCATCCTCGCGGATACATCACGAACCACCTTCGATCGGATTCTCGCCGCCATGGGTTTGAGCTGGCGCATGCGTCTCGACCAGCCCATCGACGTGCCCGCCATCGATTTCGGCAAGGCCCAGTATCTACTCATGCCCGCGGAGTCTTTCGTCGGATACCAGCTTATGGCGCAGGAGCTCGCGCCGGACGAATTCATCGTCACTGCCGGATACGGCGAATGCGCGCCCGGCTACATTCCCACCGCGCAGGCGACGGAGGAGCAGTTCAACGACCACCACTCGTGGTGCTGGGTCGGCCCCGGCGCGGAAGAACGCATGCGCGCCGCAATGGCCGAAGCGTTGGGTGTCGGGGAGTAACAAAAAACGCGGCCACGCCCGAGTAGACGTCGCCGCGTGTCGAAGCCAACAAAACTACATCGCCATGAACCCGCCGTCGACGATCATCTCCGCGCCGGTCATCCAACTGGACTCGTCGGAAGCCAGGAAGAGCGCGGCATTGGCGATATCGCGCGCGGTGCCGAGTCGTTTAATCGGGATCTCGTTCGCGATGGCTTTCCGTTTGTCGTCGTTGAGGTATGGGGCCTGCAACGGCGTATCGATGAATCCGGGATGGATGACGTTGCAGCGGATCTGATCGGCCGCGAACTGAATCGCCAGCGATTTGCACAGCGAAATCATCGCGCCTTTGGCGCAGGTGTACGAATCCTGCGCCAGCGTGAACCCGGCCAGCGCGGAGATGGAACCCACCAGGATGATCGAGCCGCCGCCCGCTTTCTTCAGCTCCGGGATGCCATGCTTGGTCAGGAAGAAAGGCCCCTTGAGGTTAATCGCCTGCACGAGGTCCCAATTCTCTTCCGTCGTGTCGATGACCGATTTGTCCCGGTCTTTCCAGAGCACGCCCGCGTTGGAATAGAGGATGTGCAACGCTCCGAAGGTCTTGACGCCCTCGTCGATGGCCGTCTTCACTTCCGCCTCCTTGCTCACATCGCCTTGCACGAACAGGGCCTTGCCGCCCGCGGCCTCGACCAGCTTGGCGGTTTCCTGTCCGGCCTCCGCGTTCATGTCGAACACGACGACTTTCGCGCCTTCCTGCGCAAACAGTATCGACGCTTCGCGCCCCATCCCCAATCCCGCGCCGGTAATGATGGCAGCTTTGTCTTTGAGTCTCACGGTTCTTCGCTCCATTTCTACTGTTGCTGATGCGCGCTGCTCGTTGAAGACATTGCCCGCGACGGATTGCACGCCAAAGCCCTTGTTGGAAAATCTCTCCAACGCGCAAAGCACCCAAGTTCTGGCCCGACGGGCCTTAACAGGAAAGCCCAGGGCAACGCCCTGGGAACTTGTACAACCCTATTGGTGTTCGCCCTGAAAGGGCAAAACCAGTGGTTGAACCTACGCATGATTCCTCACAAGAAGTCTTTCAATGCCGAGCGCACCTGCGCGGCATACAACCAAAATGACCAAATTCACTCTTTGATGTCTCGCTGTTTCTTGCGGACGATATGACGGGAAATCTTGGACCACGGACTGCGGCGCGTCTTTGTATGTTTTGCCCCGTCAGGGCGTGGATTTTTTCTCCATCCCCATTCCCAGGGCGTTGCCCTGGGCTGTCCTGTCACGGCCCCTTCGGGGCAGTTCACCGCGCCGCAGGCGTGACATACGCAAAGACAACGGTCATCGGAGAAATTCTCCGACGCCCCCATCGCGCGCAACGCGCGCAGATCCTCCTCCGCTTTACGGAGAAACCTGGGTGCTTCCCCGTCGCCGATCATACAGTGTCCGTCCCCCCGCCAGACTTCTTGTCACCACGTGTTCCGGCTCACCACGAAGCCGGGTGATTTCATCGGCGCTGTACAGCAGAATATCCTTCGGTACGCGAAACCCGTGAAGGGCCGAACGGATTTTCGATATCTCAGACCACCGGCTTCGGTTGTCCTGGTATCGGCGGTTTGTTACCACGAGGAGGTCGACATCGGTTTCCGCTGAAGTCTCGCGATCCACACGCGATCCGAAGAGTACGACACGTTCAGGCGAGACGGTATCGACGATGGCCTTCGTCATTTCTGACAGAATCTCATCCGTTACGTTTGTCATCTTCTGTCTCGTGTCAATTCGTTCCTGCCTGCAACGTTAAGTATACCAGATTGATAACCTCGGGCATGGAAAATACCGCTCGCCCGCCGCCGTGCGCTAGATCAGCTCGAAGTACCGGCGCCGTTCCCAATCGGTCACGTACTTCTCGAACTCCGCGATCTCCCAGCGGGCCACGCCCACGTAATGATCGACCACACTGTCACCCAGCAGCGTCCGGACGGTTTCGCTCCGGTCAAGCGCCTCCGTCGCCTGGGTCAGATTCCGGTGCAGCGACGGGGGATTCTCCAATTCGTATGCGTTGGCCTCGACAAACGGTCCGACAGGCTCAAGCTCATTTTCGATCCCATGTAATCCCGACGCAATCATGGCCGCGTAGATCAGGTGCGAATTCGCATCGGACCCGGGAATGCGGTTTTCGAGCCGCATGGACTTGCCATGCCCGGCGACGCGGAAGGAGGTTGTCCGGTTGTCTCCACCCCACGTGACGTTGCTCGGCGCGAAGGAAAGGTCTTCGATGCGCTTGTAGGAGTTGATGCTCGGCATGTAGAAGAGTTGGAGATCCTTGCACAACGCCATCATACCGCCGAGGAAATGGCGCATCGTCTTCGACATCTGGTGCTCGCCCTTTTCATCGGGAAAGGCCGGCGTGTCGCCGTTCCAGAGGCTCATATGAACATGCGCGCCGTTTCCGGAATGGGCCGAATCCCATTTCGCCATGAACGTAGCCTGAATGTCGTTCAACGCGGCCATCTCACGCACACAGTGCTTGAAGATCACGTGCCGGTCCGCGATCTCGAGCACGTCGCCATACACGAGATTAATCTCGAACTGTCCGTGGCCCCATTCCGCCTTGTTGCATTCGATGTCGACATTCGACGCCGCGAGCGCCCGGCGAATAGGCCCGATGATCCACTCGTCCATGGAGGAACGGAAGATAGAGTAGTCGGAGATGTACCGCGACATGGGTTCGAGATTGCGGTAGTCTTTCGCGCGGGAACCGTCCAGCGTCTCCTTGAACAAAAAGAACTCGATCTCCGGCGCGGCCTTGACGGTGAACCCCATCGCCTTGGCCTTCTCGACCTGCTTGCGCAAGAGCGAACGCGGGGCGATATCCACCAGATTGCCGTCGTGATCGTACGTGTCGAAGATGACCAAGGCAGTCTTGTCGAACCACGCGTACTTGCGCAACGTCGACCAGTCGGGGACCCCCGTCATGTCCCCGTAGCCCTTGTGCCAGCCGGTAAACTCCAGGCCCGGAATGAGCATCCGCTCGATGTCCCACCCAAAATTGCAGTCGCAGGTGTGCACGCCCTGGTGCAGGTCATTTAGAAACGCCGCAGCCGCGCAACGTTTGCCGTACAGGCGCCCCTGAAGGTCAATGCCCGCCGCAATGACCGTATCGACAGACCCGTCCTTTACCCACTTCTCGAGTTCCTTCACGCTTCACTCCTCCGCCCGGCCCGACCAAAAGCCAAAGAAAATTGCCGTGAGTATGTCACAGGGTCGACTGGATGCGCAATCGAATCGCAGACCTGCAATCACGAGAGATAGGTGCTTTCGGAATCGTCCCTGATGTCCTTGGTGACCCGGCTGTCCCTAGGAAAAGAATGGGTCGTATTCCTCTGCCGCGTCCGGGTCCGGCGTGTTGTCCTCGAACCACGCGTCGAAGGCCTCCGGTTCGAGCACGTTGAGAAACCCTCGCATGCGATAGTGGCCGAGGCCGCAGAGTTGCGCGCAGGCGATCTCGAACGTCCGGTCGTCGCTGCCTTTGAGCTTCCGGTACGCTTCCGTGGACAGGGTCGGCACGAAGGAAATGTGTGTGCGCACACCGGGGATCACGTCCTGCTTGACCCGCATCTCCGGGATGTTGAAGCTGTGGATCACGTCCTGCGAACTCAGCCATAGCACGACCGGCTTATTCAAGGGCACGTACAACTGATTCCGCACGACGATGTCATCCGCGCCGTAGGGATCGTCACGATCGAGGCCGACCGGATTCAGCTCGTCATCGATGAAAGTTTGTTGCGTTCGCCCAAAGACGCCGTCCTTTCCCGCATAGTGGAAGTTCCACGCGTATTGTTGCGCCACGACGCGGACTTGCAGCGCCTCGCTTTCGTCGGGGACGGCCACCACGTAGCGCGACCAGAACGGCACAGACAAGGCTACGAGCAACAAGACTTCGATGACGATGACGCCGGCTTCGATGTAGTACGTAGCTTTGCTGCGGGCGCCGTCGTGGCTTGCCTGGGGATTACGGGACCTCCGGAAGCGAAAGAGCACGTAGGTGCCGTAGACGAACCAGCCCACAAAGATCGCCGCCATGAAGAGGTGCGTGAGGAGCAGCAGCCGGTCGATCTGCGCGCCGTGCTCCGACCCCAGAACGGGAAGTCCCCACCAACCGCTCATGACAACTCGGCCTCGTCAACGGTCGGCGATGCTTCTTGCCTTGATTGGCGCATCCGCAACAGGATTCCCAACGTTACTGCCGTCATGGAGCCCACCACGATACCCGTAACGCCGAGGAGCGTCACGATGCCCATGTTCATACCTTGCGTCTGCGCGGAATCCGCGTCGCCGAAACAGGTGGCGCAGGCCCACGCTGCACCGGAAAGCAGGCACGCCGCTATCGTCGCCAGATACTTCATAGCCATCTCGTGTCCTTCGTGCGACCGAGAAACAGCCTGGCTTGCGCGACCGCGCCGACCAACGTCACCACGCATCCGATCCCGACGACGAGAAATCGCGCGCCCAGTGCCTTGGCCAGGCCCAGCGCCCAGACGCCTGTGACGACGCAGAACATGATTGCCAATCCGAGCAGGATGGTATGTGCGGTCTTCAATGACATGGATCACCCACCTTCGCTACACCAGGTACAACAAAATGAACGTCACAATCGACATGACGCCGATGAACTGCCAGTAGAGTCCGAGACACTCGACTCGGTTGATATACCGTTGCCGGTCCCGGCGAAGCAATCCTTTGCCGAACGTCACCAGATACAACGTCACGATCAGACCGCCGATGACATGAAACCGCAAGAGGCCCGTGAGCAAATAGTACATGCCATGGAAAGTGCTCGTCGCAGCCTTCGCGCCGCCATCCACCACAATCCGATGCTCGACCGCGATCAGGATCACGGACAATAAGCCCAACCCGAAGGCGATCCAGAGCCACATGGTACCCCGGTCAGTGCCGCCATGGAGCCACCCATTGGCGGCCGCGATGGCCAGGAGGATCACGCACAGCACGTTCGCTACGCCGAGACCCGCCGGCAACGCCTCCGCACCAATTGGCCACTCCTCCGCGGCAGTCCGCAGAAAAACATAGCTCGAGAAGAGCGCCCCGAAGAACATCGCCTCCGCGGCGAGGAACAGCCATGTGCCGACTTTGCCGTTGTAGAGTCCCGTGTCAGGCCGGGGCACGCTGGTGTAAGGTACCGCGCTCACGTTTCCTCCGGCTGCCATTGCGGCGTGAAGTCCTGGCCCTGACCGGGGATGCTGTATTCGTTTGGACCGCGATACGCCTTCACCGGGCGCTCAAAATTCCCCGCGAATCGCGGCGGCGACGAGGCCTCCCATTCGAGCGTAGTAGCGTCCCACGGATTCTCGGCAACCTTCCGGCCCCACTTCAGGCTGTAGAAGAAATTGACGATGAACGGAATCTGAACGATGGCCAGCGCGAAGGCCGAATGGGTCGCGGCCTTGTTCAGGAAAAACACTTCCTGGCCGAACCCATAGGTTGCCCCGCCGTCGTATAAACGCCGCGACACACCACCCAATCCTTGAATCAGCATGGGGATGAAGATGGCGTTCATGAATAAGAGCGACGGCCAGAAATGCAGCTTCCCGAGAAAGTCGTTCATCTTCCGGCCCGTGACCTTCGGAAACCAGTAGTAGACGCCCGCGAAGATGGCGAACAAAGTCCCCGGCGCGACGACGTAATGAAAATGACCGATGACGTAGTAGGTGTCGTGCAGCGCGATGTTCGTCGCCGACAACGCCAGCGGTAGCCCCGTCAGTCCGCCGATGCCGAACATGGGCAGGAAGGCCAGCGCGAACAGCATAGGCACCGTGAACCGAATTGAGCCGCCCCATAAGGAAACCAGCAACGACGTTGCGAGAATGATGGACGGGATGGAAATGATGAGCGTCGTCGCCTGAAAGAAGGTGCTGATGGCGGTGCCCATGCCCGTCAGGAACATGTGATGCGCCCACACCAGCATGGACATGAAGCCCATGAAGATGGCCGCGCCTACCATGCCTTTATATCCCCACAAGGGCTTCCGCGTATTGTTTGCGATGATCTCCGCAATGATCCCGAAGGCTGGCAAGATCAGCACGTACACTTCCGGATGCGCGAGAAACCAGAACAGGTGTTGCCACAACAGCGCGCTGCCGCCGCCGCTGACGTCCATCGCTTTACCCGAGATCACGAGACCCGTCGGCAGGAAGAAACTTGTCCCCTCGAGCCGGTCCATGAGCTGCAAAACCGCCGCCGCCGCCAGGGGTGGAAACGCAAGCAAGAGGAGATAGGCCGTGACCAACTGGCTCCACACGAAGAAGGGCAAGCGCATGAGCGTGAGGCCCTCCGTGCGGAGTTGAACGACGGTCGTGATAATGTTGATGGCGAGAAAGAGCGACGAGAGGTAGACGAGCGCGATGCCGATAAGCCAGTAGGTTTGTCCGCCA
>JAHDWY010000064.1 GCA_023384315.1 Candidatus Hydrogenedentota bacterium
CGACGCTCAAGAGTGCACCCGTGAAGGTGGCGACGGCCATGCGCTTGGCGAAGAAGGTCCCAAAGGTTTTGATGGGAACGACGTCGCGGATCCATGAGTTGTACGCGCAGCTCGCGATGGCGCTGAACCCGTAGTACAGAGCGAGCAACAGCAGAAACAGGGGCATCTGATAGAGTCCGTCCTTGAGCAAGGGCAGGGCGGCAATGCCAAACCAGCAGGATCGGCCTACAACACCCGTGATCACCGTCAGCGCTTTGCGCAGGCGGATGCGTTCGACGAGTATGATGGAGGGAAGCTGGACAATCTGGGACAAAGGGCCGACGGCGGAAATAATGCCGATGACCGTGTTTGAGGCTCCCAGTTCGAGCGCGAAACCGATCAGGAAAGCGCCCGTCGTGAATACGAGCATGGTCTGCGCAAAGGCCCCGTCCCACAAGAGCATGCGCATGCCCTTCTGCACGTCTGCCGGTTCCAGGAGATCCTGTGTGCGGAGAAAATTGAGCATTATGGTTCGAAGACAATCCGTTCGGTTCTGCTCCGGAACTGGCGTCCAGCAAGGCGAAGCGAAATTCTTGCGGTCAGAAAAATTGGCATAGTGTATCGTGTCTGCATCGGCGCGTCCAAATTGGCCGCCGACTTCGATGGTGTCCGGAGATGAATACACCATACCGGGGAAACGGTTGCGCTGTCTAAACCTGCGGGAGTCCTCCCATGAAGAAGATTGCTTTGGTGCTTCTTGTGACCGCCTTGTACACGACGGGCGCGTCGGCTCAACCGGAGGATATTGTGCAATATCCGACAGCAATCCGCGCCTTGGGACTGCGCGCGCGGCTTTATCCCGAGGAGCGGGACCCGGCAGTGCAGCAATTGGCCAAATCGATTGCGGTCCTGAGCGCTTCGGATAAGGCGAGGTTGGGGGAGCTTCAACAGGACTTTCAAGAAGCGCTGCTTCTGGTGTGTGACCCCGAAATCTACGAGACCCTCAGCACCGGGACTATCGAAGCGGTGGACACGGCCATCGAGAGCGTTGTGACCATGGACGATATCAAACGCGACACCGAGTGGGAACCGCTGATCTACGTTTACGGCTTCTTCAATCGCGACACGAATGCGGGCGAGATCGTCCGCATTCAGGACCAATGGGTTGGCATTCCCGTCGAGGAGCGCGAGCCGTATTATCCCACGTACCCCCACGCCATCGACGCGGTGACGAAGCCGCTATCCATGGGACCGCTGTTCGATCCCCAGGAGACCGCGCGGGCACTGGATGTGGCGACCTTGCTATTGCGGGCGATGCTGCTCCAACCGCCGCTGCCGGGCCGCGGGTTTCATGTCCCCAGCCACGCAGCGCTGGTTATCGGGCCTTTATATGAACGATGGGAGAACGATGTGCGCCTCGGGGTGCACGTGAAGCAGCACCTCGGCACCCGCGATGAACTCGAGGCGCTGATGGCGGGACAACTCGTTGGCGCCCAGCCGGACCTGGCGAATCTTGACGACGACGCGTTCGGCTTCTTCGCGTATACGGGCCGGTATTTCGCCAATGGCCTGGCCCGGCTGGACGCGCGCGTCGCTGTGCCTGCCTTGCGCCAGTCGCTGGAGGTTTACCGCGCCCACGGCGCGGCGGAGACTACTATTGCCTATACGGAGCGGGCGCTTGCCGTCCTGGGTGATGCAGATGCACGGGCGCAGCTCGAGAACGCAATCGCGGCAGGTAAGGAAGACGCCTTGTTAACCGTGGTGTGGATCTGCCGAAACGCGCAAGGCGAGGGCAAATCGTACGGATGCGCATTGCTTGGAGAACAGATGTCGGCGCCTGCCGATGAGGCGCTCGACGCGTGGTTCCGGCGCGAACTCGAGAAAGCCGAAGGGCAGCAGTAGGCGACGCCTGCCGCGATGAGCCCGGAAAAGGTTCACGAGTGAAACCCGTTGTTCAAGAGGACCCGACCGGATGCGCGATCGCATGCGCGGCCGCGTTGTCCGGTACGACGTACAAGAAAGCCAAACGCGTTGCAAACGCCCTTGGCATTCATGTGGATGATTCGGCGCTCTGGTCAGAGACGCGGCCTATGATCCGTTTGCTGACGCGGCTTGGTTTCCGCGTAAACTGCAGCGAATCTCCTTTTACGGATTGGGATTCGCTACCGGACCTTGCGCTGCTGGCGATCAAGTGGCACCTGGAAAGAGGACGACCTCACTGGCATTGGGTCGTATTCGTGCGCGAGACGGAAGGATGCTACGTTCTCGATCCCAAGAAGGGGTTGGCCTCCAACGTCCGGACCGATTTTGGGCGCATGAAGCCGAAGTGGTACCTGCAGGTTCGGACGGACCCTATGCTATAGTTTCGCGATGATGCAGCAATCGAATCCTCGTGCTGAATACGAATCCCGGTTGGCCGCACGCCGCACTACGGCGGACGCTCTGGAACGGCGTTCCGATTGGATCTCCAACATGCGGCTCGCCGTCTTTGTGTTGGCGCTCGTCTTGGCTTGGCTTGCCTTCGGTATGAAACTCGCCAGCGCGTGGTGGCTCGTGGCGCCGGCATTGGGGTTCGCGATACTTGTCGTTGCGCATGACTACGCGCTCCGCGCGAAAGCGCGGGCCGACGCAGCCGTTTCCTACTACGAACGTTGTATTGCGCGACTCGATGGTCACTGGACGGGAAAGGGCCTTGCGGGTCTCGATCTGGTTTCCGATTCCCATTCATACGCCGCTGATTTGGATCTTTTCGGCGAAGGGTCCCTTTTCGAATTGTTGTGCACGGCACGTACGCGCGCGGGCGAACGCACCCTCGCGGACTGGTTGCTCGGTTCTGCGGAACCGGAAGAAATCCGCGCGCGCCAGAAAGCAGTGGACGAGTTGCGGCCACGGCTGGACCTCCGCGAAGAACTGGCCCTGCTCGGGTCCGATATCCGGCGCGGCGTCTTACCGGAGGTGATCGTGCAATGGGGTAAGGGTCCGGCCGTGTTCGCAACGACGACACCGCTGCGCGTCGCGCATGTGATCGCTGCGTTTTCTTTGGCTTCGCTTTTTGGTTGGGCGGTTCTTGGTACGGGACCCCTGCCGTTTGCGGTCGCCGTCATCGGGGTTTGGGCCCTCAACCGCGTCACCCAACAAGACGTGCGCAAGGCGCTTAAAGACGTGGAAGAACCGGGGCGCGAGTTGCACGTGCTCGGCGATGTGCTCGCGCGCTTGGAGCGGGAGCCGTTCGCCTGTGAACGATTGCAGCGCGTGCACGGGTTGATGACCGAGAATGGCCGTCCCGCATCGGACTGCATCCGCCATCTGCAGCGTTTGCTCACCTGGCACGAAGCGCGCGGGAACCAGCTCTTTGCCCCGCTGGCGATTGTCACGATGTGGGATGTCCATTTCGCCTACGCCTTCGAGCGTTGGCGCATGACCTACGGCGCGCACATCGCGCGCTGGTTGGAAGCGGTCGGGGACCTCGAAGCCCTGGGCGCGTTTGCCGCGTACGCCTACGAGCATCCCGCCGATCCGTTTCCGGAGATCGTGCAGGAGGGGCCGCGCTTTGAGGCGGTCCAGGCAGGACACCCTCTGCTGTCCGAGAGTGCATGTGTCGCCAACGACGTGACCCTTGGCGGCGAGTTGCGCCTGCTCGTGGTGAGCGGTTCCAACATGTCCGGCAAAAGCACCCTGCTGCGCACGGTCGGGATCAACACGGTCCTCGCCCTTGCGGGGGCGCCTGTGCGCGCAGAAAAGCTGACGGTATCGCCCATGGCAATCGGCGCAACGTTGCGTATCCAGGATTCTATCCAGGCCGGGAGTTCGCGGTTCTACGCGGAGATCAGCAAGATTCGTCAGCTCGTCGATCTGGCCACGGGGCCGCTTCCATTGCTGTTTCTGTTGGACGAAATCCTGCACGGGACCAATTCCCACGATCGGAAAATCGGCGCCGACGCGATCGTGCGCGGATTGCTCGAAGCCGGCGCCGCGGGTCTCGTCACGACGCACGACCTCGCGCTCGCCAAGACGGCAGACGATCTCGGGCCGCGCGCCGCCAACGTGCACTTCGAGGACCACCTCGAAGAAGGCAAGCTCGTCTTCGACTACCGCATGCGGCCCGGAGTTGTCCAGAAAAGCAACGCCCTCGAACTCATGCGCGCGGTCGGCCTGAAGGTGTGAGCGCAACCGCTGCCCCCCCCAAAAAAACGGTGACCACACTTTGCATGTGACGTGCCTGCAAGCGACAGGCCCTGTCTACTGGCCCTCGAAATGCTGCTCGAACCCTTCTGCGTGGACCTTAAAGGCGTCGCCAGTAAATTCCATGTGTGCCGGCGTTGTGCCGGCGGCCACGGTCACCAAGCGCGCGCCCTCTGTAGTCTGCTCCACGGTCACGTCCGTCGGCTTCTGATCCGGTGCATCCAGGATTTCGATGACGGTCACGAATTCGCGCGTTTTCGCCTTGTCCTGGCAGCCGGCGGTGAGGTGCCATTCGTTCAGTTTGAAGTTGGCCCATTCCGCAGGCGGCGGATCGAACTGATCGGTCTGGGTGATCGCCAGTCCCGCCGGTTCGAGGAACCGCACGCGCACGTGGCCCGGGTCGCCGGACCACGTCGCCAAGTTTTCGCCCAGCTCGAACGCGCCCGGCGCGTGGAGGGTCCATTGAAAGGTGGACGGTTCCGGCGCTTCGAGCCAATCGTGGATCACGATGAGATTTGGCTTGAGGAACACAATGCGCCGCGACCAGCGATCCAGGTTCTCGTACGAGGCGCCCGCTTCGCCCGCGACCACGTCGACGGTATCCGACGTGGCGAACGCGGTGATGCGGCCCGTCGCCTCGGGGCTATGATTCACCTGCCCTTGCCCATTCACGAGAATGGCGTTGTCGGAGCGGCTGTGCCACATCCAGTCCCGATGATGGGGGCTGCCATAGACATCGCGTTTGCCCGTGCGCAGGAAGACGCGCTCGCCATTGAGATTGATCAGGAACGCGTTGTTCGCGTTGTAGCCATGACTTTGCCGGCCCATGGGACTGCTCTTGAACTGAATCTGGTGGTTCGACGCGCCGTCAAGCAGGTTCGTATTCAGCGCGGCGAGTCCGGTCCCGTAGAAGCAGGTCGACTCGGGACGGTTCGTGGGCGGCTTTGCTTCGAGGTTCTGCGCGTGGGCGGCGGCGAGGAATCCGACATACCCACCGCCGATATCCGCGCCCACCTCTTCGGCGTACCATTTCCAGTACGGGTTTCGCGCGCCCGCCGCGAATACCGCCATGAGCGGCCCGATGCTGCTGGACGTGACGCCCGTGGACTGATCGCTGAAGCCGCCCGTCTTCGTGCCGGGCGGCAGGAGGTACATTCCGTAATCGCCCACGCGCTGGAAGAAGGGCCGGTCGAACACGTCGATGCCGAAGGCCGCGCGCACCGTGTGCGCCCAGTACATGAACCGGCCCATGTAACTCGACCAATAGGCAACGCCTTCATGCCAGCCTCCGTCCGAATCGCTCCACACGGGGTAGGCCGTATAAAAGACCGTCATGGCGAAATCGAGCCAGCGGTCCGCCTCGGGGAAGTCTCCGTGGAAGGCGATGGCCACTTCGCCCAGAAAATGCCAGGCGCGGTTGCTGTGGCTCGCGTAGGGATGCCAGAGGTGATTGCGGCCCACGAGATGATTGAAGCATTGCTCGCCGCGAATCCGCATCATCTCGATGACGGCCTTGCGATCCTCATCGCTTAGCGCGGGGTAGGCCCAGTCGTACGCGCGCGACGTCATGTACAGGAGCGGCATGGCCGCTTCGTCGTTGTACTTGTATTGCGTGGAGCCTTCCGGGTCCCACGTGGTCAAGGCGACGAGCAGGTCCCGCGCCCCCTTCGCATACTTTTCCTCGCCGCTGAGCCGGTACACAAACCCGAGCGTCGCCGCGCTGTCGGCCACGGCAATGGCGCGGCGGCGGTTGCCCCACCAGATCGACTTCCACTCTTCGCTCAGGCGGACCGTCCCTTCGGGATACTTGGGGGGCTCCGAAGTGTCCGGGGGGGATTCCAGCAGTTTGTCCGCGTGCTCGACGAGGGCCTGCCATCGCTCGGCCAACGGCCCCGCGGCAAGCTCCTTCAGGTGGCCGATATCCTCGGGCCGGTAGAACAGGCGCGGGTGTTCCTGCGGCATGCGGCTGATCAACTCCGGCAGGGTTGGCTGCGGAAATGCCGGTGCGTCCGCTGGGATCGTAAACGAGCGAACCTCGCTCCACGCCGTTGCATCACCGGACTCGGTCACGCCTCGGTACCGCCAATAGTATGTGCCCGCCAGGATCGTCGCCTCCGGGCACCACGTGTTCCACTCGATCCCGCTCTGTTCGCGCACGAGCGTTTCAAAGGACGCGTCTAACGCAATCTGCACGCTATAAGTTGCGATACCGTCCGTCGGCCGCCAGGAAAAGGCGGGCGGGTTCACCGCGGTGGTTTCACCGGTCCCAGGACGATAGCCCCAGTCGCCGGCTTCGGCAGGGGACTGATCGAGGGAAAGCTGCGCCGCGGCAGTATATGAGAGGATTAACAGAACAAGGGGAAGCATGGATTTGGCAACTTGCACAATGGACTCCTGTTCAGACACGGGCACATGCCCTATTGAGAACCAAGGTGCCAGTATGCGGCAAACCTGCCGCGGAAGGTCAAATTGCCGTGGTTAGTTATTTGGTGAGTTAAGAAGAGAGAGCCGCGAGACGATTCTCGCGGCTCTCAAGTTGTTGTGGAATTATTTCTTACAGCGCTTCAAGGAGAACGAGCCAGCCCGGAGCAATCGGGAACTTGCCGGGGTACCGCTCGAACGCAACGTGGCCGTCCATGTAGAGGACGTTCGACCCCCCCGGAATATGGTTCATGAACTCCGGATCGCCGACACTGATGTCGTCCCACATGGCGAAAACCTCGCTCTGCGCTTTTGCAGACCCGGCTGGATTGTTAATGTCGGTAATGAAAAACCGCTCGATACCTTCGCGCATGCGAAAGAGCGTGACACTACCGGCCTCGATGTCTTCGTCGAAGAATCCATCATCCGGCAGACTCCACGAAGCAAGTTCGGCAGCGTAACCGCCAAATGCCGTAAGCCAATCCAGTCTCACGTCAGCCAGCGTGACGCTTGAACTGTTCGCCGACTCCGGATCGGTGAAAACATCTGCGGCCGAGAAGGCGAGTCCTTGGTACAGGTACGACAGGTCGTCGATCTGACAAGGCAGAATCGGGTTCTCTGGCAAGCCAGCAAGATTCCAGCGGCCGCCTTCAAAACTCTCGTTGCCGTCTACGTCGGAAGGGCAAATGAGAATACTGGCGTCTGTCAGATATTCGGGATAGATGTGCAACCCCTCGGGAGCTTGAACGATCCCGGTTTCTTCTGCGTCGCAGATTCCGTCATCGTTGTCGTCATGCACACGAGACATGGAGGGCCACAGTTCACCCTTCGTCTCGTTCGAGTACATTTTGAACACAATCCCCATCTGCTTCAGATTGTTCTGGCAACTCGCGCGCCGCGCAGCCTCGCGAGCCCTCGCCAGTGCTGGCAGCAAGATTGCCGCCAGGATGCCGATGATGGCGATCACCACCAGCAACTCGATCAATGTGAACCCTCTTCTACTCCTCATTACGATATCTCCTTGATGATTCCTGAAACGCAACCATTGCGCTTCACACCCAATACCCAGTCCAACGGGCATAAAAAGAACGAACGACTAAGCATGCGCGTGCTTCGGAGGAGAAGGCGGCTTATCGGAAGATTCACGAGCGGCAGCCCCGTCCGGGAAGCCGATTTTCCCGAACAGACTGACGGCACCCACCGGCATTCTCCGTCGTGCGAGACTCACTTGCCTTGCAAAACCATGGTACGCTGTAAACGGTAATCTGTCAACCGAACCGATTAAGAATGTGGAGGCGTTTGTGGCGGACCGCCTTGTTGCCGGCGGTCAGGAGCGCTGCGAACGCATAAACGCCCCGAAGGGGGCGAACCCTTCGGGGCGTTTGGGTGGTCTCAGAAAACCCAATCTACGTGAGATTAGGAACCTTCGTTAACCATCTGGTCGAACAAGGCGAAGCCGGCTTGGACCGGGGCCTCGGCGGCCGGGTACCGGATAAACTCGACGTGGCCATCCATGTACAGGATGTTCGCGCCGCCCGGAACGTGGTTGAAGTCGGCGACGTTCGCGCTGAGCCGATCCCACATGGTGAAGATCTCGGACTGCGCCTTGGAGCTACCGGCCGGATTGTTGATATCGGTGATCATGAAGCGCTCCACACCTTCACGAAGGTGCAGGACGTTTTCACCGCCGGCGGTGCCAAGTGGCGCGCCAACATCGATATCTTCCGACACGACAGCATTGAAGGCGGCAAAGTGCGCCGGATCCAAGGAACCGCCGGCGATCAGCGTGTAGGGACCTGCCACGCCACTGACGATTTCCTCGATCCACGCCATCGCCTGGGCCGGTCCGTCGCCGGTCACGCCGAACAAGGCCTGGGTCAGGGGACCTGCGGTCGCGGTCGGGTCGTCATCATTTACCTGGTCCCAGATGTACCCGGTATAGCCGTACGACGCGTCAACTGCGTTGGCACACGAACCGCCATGGCTGCAGCCCGCGCGCTGCGAGTGATACCGTGCGTCCTGCTGGCCGAAGTAATTCGCACCATCGACCGCCAAGGGCTGTGCAGGATGGCCGGACTCGCCGGTCCAACGCCATGCGCCACCGTCCGAGTCCGACGGGCATACCGTGACGTTTCCGTCCGTCAAGTATTCCGGATAGATGTCCGGGACCGACGGTCCGAAGTTGACGCCCACGTTGACGCCGTCTGGATCCGCGTCGGCAGGCAGGAAGGCCTTGAAGAAGACATCGGGGAACTTCTCGCCCTTCGATTCGTTCGTGTACATCTTGAGCACGATGCCCATTTGTTTCAGGTTGTTCTGGCAACTGGCGCGGCGGGCAGCTTCGCGCGCTCGTGCCAATGCCGGCAGCAGGATGGCCGCCAAGATACCGATGATGGCAATTACGACCAACAATTCAATCAGCGTAAAGCCGTGTTTCCGTGTCATGTTTCTGACTCCTGTGAAGTTTAAGAATGAGTACTACTCAACAAACTACAAAGCATTTGTCACTGGTTGTAGTTCCAGGATCCGATTCGCCTGCAGCGCATCACCTCCCTTCGGGGACACAACATTGTAGACAACGTTGTCATTTGCGGAACCAAAGAGACTCATCTTTTACAGTGGATCGTTTGTTGGTCGCCTTGCTCCTGCCCTCTAAAACAGCACCCGACTCGTACAATAACCCCGGCTCTCGTACGAATGGGTGAACCTGCCCCCAGAATACCGAGACCCAAGGGCAGCGCCACGCCCTTTACTGTACAAGGTTTTCTAGAATCTGGCAAGCCCTTTATTCGGGTCGTCGCCGGGGTCTCTCAGTTGACACCGGCCGTTCTTGCCCGTAGGATCGCGAACTGACTCGTTTCTAAGAACTTGCGCACGCTGCGGTGCGCCCCGTGCGAGCGGTCGAAGTGGTATTTGATCTACCGCAAAAGGGAGCCCGAAATTCGAAATCCGCAACAGGATCAGCCAATTTGGAGACGTTACGTGGACATTATTGCCTTGCCCATGACGCCGTTTGTGACGAACTGCTATGTCCTGCGCGAGGGTGCGGCCGCCCTGGTCGTCGATCCGGGCGACCTAACCCCGGAACTCCTGGACGCCATTGACGGATATACTGTGAAGACCGTGGTCAACACGCACTGCCATTGCGATCATTGCGGTGGGAACGCGGCCGTACTCGAACATACGGGCGCGGAACTGGTCTGTCACGAAGCGGAACTACCTTTGTTGCACTCACTGGAACGGCAGGGGATGATGTTTGGCGTGCCCTTTCCGCCCTCGCCGGAACCGGACCGGTTCCTGAACGCGGGCGATACCGTGGAGGTAGGATCCGTGAAACTGGACGTTCGACTCGCGCCAGGACACTCGCCGGGGCACCTCGTGCTCGTGGGCGACGGGTTCGTCGTTTCGGGCGATGTGTTGTTTGCCGGGTCCATCGGGCGCACGGACCTGCCAGGGGGCAACCATGCGCAGCTTTTGGAGTCAATTCGCACCCAACTGCTGACGTTGCCCGACGACACCATCGTGTACAACGGGCACGGTCCTGAAACCACGATCGGCGTGGAGCGGCGCACCAACCCCTTTCTGGTGGGACTATGATAGAGGCCGCCGTACTTGTCGTCGCCTTTGCCACGAGTTCTATCCAGGTGACGTTGGCGCCCGACCAACCGGTGCCGTTTGTCTACACCGACGATCCGCTCATCGTGGAGTTCAAATCCGAAGCCGATACGCCGGTTACGGGGCATCTGGAGTTTACCGGTGATGACGGGGTGGTCACGCGCGTGGAAGTGCCGGCGGCGGCCCTTCGGGCAAACGGCAGCTTCTGGTTTCCCGTGCAAGGCGCGCCCTTCGAGAAAGGCCGGTACCAGACCCGCGTGATTCTGGACGCGGGCGGTGTCCGGGAGGAATCGGACCACGTCTTCTGCCGGATCGACCGGCCGGAGCGACCTTATCGTGCTCCGCTCTGCGTGCAGGTCGCCGCGCCGACCCCCGATTCACTGCTAGCTTTTCCGGGGATCCCGGTGCGCAATCTCCAATTCGAAACGAAATCGCCCGACGCCGCCGATGTGGCCAACCGGGCTGCCAAAGCGGGCTTTACGATTTCGTTATACAGCGATTTCGAGGGGACTACGGAATCGGATCTGGAGGCCGTCGCTGAGACTGTTGGCGATCGTGTCGTCGAATGGGTGCTCGACCCGGATTCCGACTTGGCTGCGTTCGAATCAGCGGTTGCGGGGATCCACCGGGGGGGGTGTCGCGCGCCCATCGTGGTGGCCGCGGACACGGACGACGAGTTTCGCGCGTATCTGGAGAGTGGCAGCGCTCCGCAGATTTCCGCGGTTGCGACTCCGTACCGCGCCGGTCAGATGGATGCGCTCGCGTCCCTGCGGCGGACCGCCGAGGAGGTCGGTCTCGAAGGATTCCCGATTCACGCGACGCGCATCGATGAAGGCGTCGTGACAGATGAAAACGCCGGACCATCCACTGTCACGATGGTCGTGGAGGCAATTGAAGCGGGCGCGGCGCACTGCGAACTGAATTCGACCTTGCTCTATGGTGGAGGGACCTTCGGCAGCTCGTTCGTGGAAACGAGTGCGCTCGTCCGCCACCTCGACGGGGCTTCGTATGTTGGCCGAATGCCCCTCAGCGGAAGCGCCCGCGCGGCTGTGTTTCGGAAGAGAAATGAATGGCGAGTCGTGGCGTGGAACAGGGACGAAGCCGCGGAAATCTCGGTTCCGGTCGGGGACACGGAAGCGGTTTTCCACTATGACGACTGCAACAACCCGATGCCGGAAACGGCCGTGCAAGACGGCGTCGTTCGACTGACGCTCACGCGGGAACCTCACTATCTGGAAGGTCATTCGGGAGACGTCATTGCACTGGCGGCGCGTGACACGGCCCAGTCAGAAGCGCGCGCTTTCGTGGGGGATGACGCCTTTGGCGAAGCCCTGCCCGAAGAGGCCATTAATCTTGTGAAGGCGGTGGCTGATTCCGCCACGGGCCGCACGGATCGACTCACGTTCTTTGGGCTGTTACGGCTGTTTCCTTTCCTGGAGCAGCAATGGCACGATGGTGAGATTCCGCGGGAAACCGCCGTTCCGGCGATCGCTTCGCTGGCGCGGTTGGTCCGGTCCTTGTGCACGCTTGAACAGGAGGCGGACGAACCGTTCATAGAACTCCTCCAAGAAACGCTGGCCCGGTCCGGGGAGTATCAGTCCCAATACTTGACGGGTGCCGGAGGCGCTGGCGATGGACGGGGACGCGCCGACTGGTTATCTTCCGAGATTAGCCGACTCATGGCGGA
>JAHDWY010000886.1 GCA_023384315.1 Candidatus Hydrogenedentota bacterium
GCCGAGTTCCCCGAACTCTCTGGTTGCGCCCCTGTGGAAGGCCAACAACACGGCAATGCTTACGTCCCCGCAGGCAATGGGTGCGTCGTCGTGTCCGGACCCTGGCAGCAGATGACAACGAACGGCGCCGAGGAAATTGCCCCGCTCTTGAACCAGCAGGAGCCAGGTCTTAACCAGATCGGTACCCCCGCCGCGACGCGCAATCGGGTGGGGGACGGCGTCGTGGTCACCATCCATGGCCCCGTCTTCCGCGCGTATCATGCGGCACACTATCCCATCCTGCGCCGGTTCATCGGCGACTGCTTCGCGTCGCTCGATGCAGAAGGACTGGCCCGTGTGGAAGGCCCGTCCTGGATCGAGATGTCCGCCCGCAAGAAAGGGGAGCGGCGTCTTTATCAGCTCGCGAACCGGTCCAACGCGGGCTACACCGCCCCCAATCGCCACATGGTCGAGCACGTCGCCGACTCGGGACCCTTCAGCGTCACTATCCCCGTCGAAGAGAAACCCGCGCGATGCTACCTCGCCCCCGACGAAGAAGGTCTGGACTGGACCTACAAAGACGGAACCCTGACCGCCCAAATCGCGGGCCTGAACATCCACAACGTCCTCGTGATTGAATAAGCCGACCGCCGTTTCCAGCAGATTGTCGCTCTCTTAATCGCTATCGAAATCGAAATCGGGATCGAAATGGGAAATTGCTTTCGATCCCGATAGCGATTTCGGTCTTATCCTCCGTCTACTCAGATCCAAAAAAATACTTGCACTACAGACAAGTTTGTGATACAAACAATATATCAGGCAGGTGTCGGGAGAACGAATATGACGTCAGAGCACCAGAAGCCGACCAACCCATTCGATTTCAGTCAACTCTACGAAACTATCCGCTGGGGAAGGACTTACGCACAAAACCGCAGTCTGCCGGTCCTGGTTTATCTCATTGCCTACGGCGGCTTCTTTCTGCTCTTATTCGGGCTGGCTCGTGGTGGGGGCATCGCCGCGAAGGCCGGGTACCCCGTACTGGGCACCGTCGCGATGGTCATCTTTTTTGTCGTCTACTTGCTGATGATGTACCTCGTGATGTCGAAACGCGGCCGGCGCTGGGTCGAGGCCCAGTTGCAGCGTCCGTACGCCAGGGAAGGCTCCGTTCGCATTGACTCGAACCGGAAACTGAAGTTCGCACGGCTAGGGTACGTCGTCGGCATGGTCTTTGGCGCGTGTGTCGTGGGCGAGGTTCTACTCGGACTTTTCGGCTACCTGCCAATTTCTCTGATGCAGCCTGTTTCGGCCCTGTACTGCGTTCCTTTCATGGTCTTCCTATGGTGGTGGCAACGTCCCGCCTCGACATGGGTCATGTTGCTCTGGCCCGCCCTCTACGCCGTTCACGCGTTGGTCCTGATCAGCGGACTCCCCATCCCAACCGACGGATCTTGGGCGATGCTTCATTCAGTCGGCGCCATTTGTGGCTACGGCATACTCGCCGCAGGCTTGTCCCATCTCTACAGCCGGTACGCCTTGCGCCGCTTGCAACGAGTGTCCCACATCGCCGCCGACGAGGAGATACCGCAGCCGTGACGGAACTGGACAAAACG
>JAHDWY010000887.1 GCA_023384315.1 Candidatus Hydrogenedentota bacterium
CAGTGTCCGGTCAATACGGTTCGTTCGCGGAAGTTGTTGGCGATTAAGAAGCTTCGGGAGACCTTGAAAGGACTTCTGGTGATCTGAGTACGCAAGTTTGGTCATTTATCTCAGGAATTCATCGATTCATACGTGGAGACTGCGACCCATGAAATGCTCAAAGGTTCGAGAGAGGTTCGTCGACTACATCGATGACGACGTCCGCTTCTCGGAACGCGTGTCCGTCGAAGTGCACGTAGCTCGGTGTTACGCGTGCCGTGAAGAATTGGATGAGTTAATCGCCTTGCAGCACGTGTGCCGCTCCGCATTGACCTACCCGGGATTGGGGCAGGGGGTATCCGCGCTTCGCGAACGCATTGCCGTGCGTGAAGCCGCCATGCAGTCCGTCGGTGTATGGGGGGCCGAAAACACACGCAACGCTATCCGAAAACTCGCGATTGCCGCCGTGGTGCTATTCGTCCTTGGAGTAACCGCGCCGTGGGTTCGTCTAGCGAGACAGTCCTCGGAGGGAGGCAGTACCCACACGAATGCCGGAGGAGACGTTCGCGAGGTTCTCACCGTCACCGTCCCGTTTATCCTGCGAAAGAACGAGCTTGAACAGCAAGCGCAACTCGCCGAATCGGTTTTTGTGGCCGATGTGCGTTCGAAGGACGATCTTCGCACGCCCCCCGGTTGATCGGTTTGGCGCCTTCTTGTCATCGATCCACGGAATGGGGGAAGAGGACGCTCAGCGCTTGACCTGCCCTTCCCTTACGCCCAATTGCAAAGGAGTGGCACGATGCCCGAGTACCGGTACCGCGCGGTCGACGACAAGGGGCGCGACGTCAGCGGCACGATGAGCGAGGATTCCGCGGTTCGCGTATCGGCCATCCTCGAGGAGCAGGGGCTCCAGGTTTCTTCCATCGAGCAGGTGACAGAGACCGTCCCGGCCCCGTCCCGAACCGGGTCGCTGTCCTGGGACGAGGTCGAACTGCTCAATCAACAGCTCCATGCAATCGTCCGTAGCGGGCTTCCGTTGGCGCCCGCACTCAAAGCCGTTTCCACGGAACTGCGAAGTCCCCGGCTCCAAAACGTGCTTGAATCAATCCGCGGCGCCCTTGAACAGGGAAAGAGCCTGGAAGAGGCGCTCGAACCTGTCGCGGACAAGCTTCCCCCTGTCTACCGGGCTTCGCTCGTTGCGGGCGACAAGTCGGGGAACCTGCTCGCGGTGCTCGATCACATGTGCGCCTACACGGGCGAGATGGCCGAGTACCGCAATCGCATGCAGATGGCATTGGCGTACCCAGCGCTGGTCGTTGTGGTGTGCGCGCTTGTCCTGATGCTGCTTCTGGGAATCGTCGTCCCCCAATTTGGCGAAATCTTTCAGGATTTTGGCGCGGGATTGCCGGCGCTGACGCGATTCTGGCTGGACGTTGCGGAGACCCTTAACTACCGCTATCCGAAGATACTGATCTGCGTGTCGATTCTGGTCATCGCATGGCACTTCGGTATGAAATTCGCCCGTGGCACCGCGAACGGCCCTTACTATCTCGACTGGATCAAGCTACGGGTGCCGGGGTTTGGAAAGGCGTTCCGCCAGGGATCGCTG
>JAHDWY010000065.1 GCA_023384315.1 Candidatus Hydrogenedentota bacterium
GCAAGACGAATCGGGTGTTTCTTCCCGGCCACTGTTCGTGGCGTTCGCATTGACCCTGTTCGTGCTGAATCTGCTGTACCTGGGGCGTGGCGAAGGTGAACGGTCGGCCATGTATATGTTGCCCTTCGTTGTGATTCCTGCCGCGCATCTGCTACACGAAATCTGCGCGCGCGCCGGGTCCATCCGGCCGGCGGTGGTGGTATTCGTGTTTCTCGCGATACAAAGTTGGGCCATTGAGAGCTGTCTATACACATACTGGTGAGGAAGGGACCAGAAGGATGTGGCGTGACAAGAAGGTTTCGGTTGTATTCCCTACGTACAATGAGAAGGATTCGATACGCGAGGCCGTTGAGGAGTTCTTCGCCAGCGGATATGTGGACGAGGTCGTGGTGGTGAATAACAATGCGGCCGAGGGCACGGACGACGAGGTGCGGCCGACACAGGCCCGGCTGGTGCACGAGACGCGTCAAGGGTACGGCCATGCCATTTGGAAGGGCCTAGCGGAAGCGACGGGCGACATTCTGATGATTGCGGAACCGGACGGCACCTTTTCTGGTAATGACGTGATCAAGCTGCTGGCGTATTCGGATGATGCGCCGGTCGTCTTCGGCACGCGCACGCAGCGCGAGTTCGTCTGGGACGGGGCGAATATGGGCTGGTTTCTGAAGGTCGGCAACTGGGCCGTAGGCAAGATGGTGGAGTTCCTGTTCAACACCACCATTCTTACCGATGTGGGTTGCTCCATGCGGTTGTTTCACCGGGAGGCCTACGAACGCATCGCGCCGCAATTTTCTATAGGCGGGTCGCATTTCGGACCGCAGATGCTGTTGCTTACCATTCTCAATGACATCAAGTTCATCGAGATTCCGGTTAACTACCGGAAGCGGGTAGGGGAGTCATCGGTTACGGGGGACAAGATCAAGGCGTTTCGCCTCGGGATGACGATGATCTTCATGATCCTGCGTTACCGGATCCGGTCGTGGTTTGGTTGGCGGCCCGGGCCTGGGTCGAATCCGTACGCGAAGGCACCCACTGCAGAGGTCATTCAGAGTGAATCCAACGATGTGTAGTCCATCGCGGGTATGGTAATAGCGTCTTGGCCGCCAAGCGCGAACTGGCGAGGCTCCTGCCGCTCGAAATCGGGACCGGAATCGGGAATGGGATTCAAAGCGCTTCGCATTCTGCCGTTCGATACCGATAGCGTTACTGATCCCGTTAGCGAAAGAGGTGGCGGGAAACGGTGGGTGGCCGGATAGAAAACAGGAGACCTCAGAATCTGCCAGGCGAAATCGCTTGGAGATTCTGAGATCTCATATTCTCACTCTAACTTGAACCGGCCGGCCGTGCGTATGGCAAGACCGGTTAACTTATGCCGCGGGAGCTTCCGCTGCTGGGGCTTCTGCTGCTGCGGGCGCTTCGTCGGTCTTGTTGGCGACGATGTCAAGGATGAGCAGGCACATGTCCCGGATGGCGTAGTCGGCGAGCGTGCTCTGATAGGTAATGCCGAAGTCCTGGCGGTTCATTTCAAATTCGGCCTGCGCGGTGAGCTTGTCGCCTTCGACGGTGACCGTTGCCGGGAACGTGAATTCCTTAGTCACATCGCGAATCGTGAAGTCGCCCGTGACGGAGTAGCCGTCTGCCGTTTTCTTCGCGCTTTTGGATTTGAACGAAGACGTGGGATAGACGCCGGGTTTGAAGAAGTGCTCGTCGCCTTGGAGTTTCTTGGTGATTTCCGGATCGTCGGCGTAGGCGGACGTCATATCCACCGTCACGTCGATCTTCATGGTTTCGGGATGCCCTTCGACCATGGTGACAGTACCGTCGAAGAGCGTCCAGCCGCCTTCACGGGTGCCAATGGGAACCGTGGCGTTCCACATAATGGCGGAGTAATCCGGATCGATCTTGTAGGTGATCATTTCGCCTTCCGGCATTTCGGCGGGCGTTTCCTCGACGGCGGTTTCACTGGGGGCTTCGGAGGGGGTGGACTCCTGTGGCGCGGGCGTTTCCGCCACTTTTCCGCATCCAAGCGTGGCCGTCAATCCTGCCACGAGACACACCATCACGATAGCCAAACTTACGCGTCGCATAATCCACTCTCTCCTTCCCGTTCCTCACGGGTGCTAAATTGGTCAAACGGCCCCATACTACCGGGGCCGGCTGTTGAAGTCATCTTGGCGCGCGAGCGGCGCGTTACGCCGCGATTGCCTGGCGGCCCAGGCCTTAACAGGCGTCCGCGCAAGGCATTGGACCCCGATCTTGGGCCGAGGTTCGCGCACCCTGGGGATGCTAGCATGTTGTTGCCGGTGATGTCGAACCTGCGGCGGGAGTTCATCGTAGTTGCCGGCCGTCCCGTGAATGACGCGGCGCACCATTGACCGGCGAACCGGCTTTCCGCAAACAACCTTGGTCAATTGATGGCAGATGCTTGCCTCATATAGGGTTTTGAAGGGTGAAAACCTCATTTAGGGTAAGGTCTTGAAAATGCGAATACGTCTAACGTGCTTGTTTTTAAGTGGTTGCGAAGTGGCATGGTTTCGGCACGGAAGGTGCTTTATAGAGGGCATGCAGCTGGACGCAGCGCTAAGAAAGTTGAATCTGTATCGTGTTTTGATGGCAACCGTGTTGACGGTCGTGGCAGGCGGCATTGCATTTGGGCAACCTCAGTTGGAAGTGACGCCTGCGCCCGAGTCCGTAACGGTGGGCGAGACGTTTCGCGTTTCCTATGAGGTTTCGTGGAGTGGCGCTCCCGGCGACTACACGGTTTTGCCGGCGGAATTGGAGCCCGTGGAATGGGGCACATGTACGCTGCTGCCGTCAAAGGCTTATGTGCGCGATGGACTGAACGTCATCGTTCAGACCGTCGAGTTCGTGGCAAATCAACCGGGCGAGGTGGAAATCCCCGCCGTTGAGTTTCAGTACCTGCGCCCCGAGGACGTGCAAAAGCCGGAGAAGCCAGATACCCCAATGCACCTGAATGCTTCTGACGCTCCCCCCAAGCTCAGAGCAGACCCTTTCCCTCTCCTGGTGCAACCCCACACAACCCCTGCCTGGCTCTTCGGTGTTCTCGGGGCGCTCTTCTTTTTTCTGCTGGCAGCCGTTGCCTGGTGGATGGCGTCACGCCGGCGAAAGCCGTCCGCTGCTCCCCAACCCTTTGAAGCGGTCGATCGGGTCGCGGTCAACGCGCACCTGGACCGCGCCAAGCGAAAGCGCCTGGAAGGCGACTTTTATGGGGCGTATCGCGAGTTGGCCGGGGCGGCGGGTCTTCTGAAATCGAAGGCACCCGAATTAGAGGGCAGGTTAACCGCCCGTGCCGATGAGATTGGGTATCGCGGCGTCCGGCCGACCGATGACGAGATGGACGGCGATATCCGCACGATCGAGCGCATATTGGCGCAAGATGAAACAATTCCAAGGGCTTAGGCGGCGTGTGGTACTATGGTGAATGCAAGGGCTGCCCGCTTCCATGCGGTGGAGTTCCGTTGATTGAGTCCTGGTTTATTGGCGCAAAAGGAGTCTGTTCGCCAGAGTTCCGGCTTGCAGTGAACCCGGCGTTAAGACGATATGGGTCAAGAAGTACGGCAATGAGGGGTGCGAATCCATGAGTGTATCTGTAGAGTCCATCCGGCGGAACGTGGAGGCCCAGTCCCCGTTCATCAATCGTCTTCGGGCCGAAATCGGGCGCGTGGTGGTCGGTCAGCAATACATGGTCGACCGGCTGCTCATCGGCATCCTGGCCAACGGGCACGTGTTGATCGAGGGCGTTCCGGGCTTGGCCAAGACGACCGCGGTGAAGACACTGGCCCGCGCGATGCAGTGCAAATTCAGCCGCATCCAGTTTACGCCCGACCTGCTCCCCGCCGATCTAATTGGTACGCTTGTGTACAGCCCCAAAGATGGCGACTTCACGACGAAGAAGGGTCCCATCTTCGGCAATATCATCCTGGCGGACGAGATTAACCGCGCGCCCGCGAAGGTCCAGAGCGCATTGCTCGAAGCCATGCAGGAGCGCCAGGTCACCATTGGCGATGAGACCTTCCCGCTGGACGAGCCGTTCATGGTGCTCGCGACGCAGAACCCCATCGAGCAGGAGGGGACCTACCCGCTTCCCGAGGCGCAGGTGGACCGGTTCATGCTCAAGCTGCGCGTCAACTATCCGACCAAGGCGGAGGAGCGGGAGATCATGGACCGCGTGGACTTGTTGCACGAAGCCCGCGTGGACACAGTTGTGACGAAGCACGAGATCCTTCATGCCCGCGACGTGGTCAACGAGATCTACGTGGACGAGAAGGCGAAGAACTATATTGTCGATATCGTCCAGGCGACCCGCCATCCCGACGCGTACGGCATGCCCATCAAGCACCTCATTGAATACGGCGCTTCGCCGCGCGCCACGATCTACTTGCAGCAGGCGGCCCGGGCACAGGCTTTCCTGCAGGGCGAAGGGAATGTGTTTCCGAACGATGTGAAGCAGGTGGCGATGGACATTCTCCGGCACCGGGTCATCATTACGTACGAGGCCGAGGCTGAAAACAAGACAAGCGAAGATATCATCCGCATGATCCTCGACACGGTCCCGGTACCCTGATCGGCGGATCGCGGCGGAAAGTGGCAAGATGATACCGCAGGAAGTCATGCAGGAAATTCGCCGGATTCAGATCCGGACGAATCACATGGTCAACGACATACTCACGGGGCAGTACGAGAGTGTGTTCAAAGGCCAGGGAATGGAGTTCAAGGAAGTCCGCGAGTACGTTCCGGGGGACGAGATCCGTCTCATCGACTGGAACGTGACGGCCCGCACGGGCATCCCCCACGTGAAACTCCTCGCGGAAGAGCGCGAACTGACGGTCATGCTGCTGGTCGATGCCAGCGGGTCTGGCCGGTTCGGGAGCGTCCGGCGTTTCAAGAACGAACTCGCGGCGGAGCTTTGCGCCGTCCTCGCCATATCGGCCATCAAGAACAACGACAAGGTTGGTCTCATCATTTTCACGGACGATGTGGAACTCTACGTACCCCCGAGCAAAGGACGCCGCCACGTATTGCGCGTCATCCGGGAGGTTCTTTTCTTCGAGCCGAAGGGGCGCAAGACCGATATCCCCGGCGCGTTGCACTTTCTGAACGGCATCACCAAGCGGCGGGCGGTGACCTTCCTGGTATCCGATTTCATGGCAGACGGCTACGAGGTGCCCATGCGCGTCGCGGCCAAGCGGCACGACTTGATCGCCGTTGTCGTCAGCGACCCGCGCGAAGCGGAACTGCCGAACGTCGGACTGCTCAACGTGCGCGACGCGGAAACGGATCGGGAGGTGCTTGTGGACACGAGCAACGCGTCTGTCCGCGAGCAGTATGCGCTGGAAGCGCGGAAACGAGCCGCGGAACGCGACCGGATTCTGCGCCGCAACCGGGTCGATGCGATCCACGTGCGTACAGACCGGCCTTATGTGGAAGAGATCTATCGTTTCTTCCGTATGCGGGAACGCCGTTATGCATGACGACTCGGTACATCCCGGTGATCACGAAACGCCCGAGCGGCTGAAGCAGTTTCGCGCCCGCTACGAGGGGGATGCCTGCGGTGGGCGTGGACGGCGTTGGTTGAAGCCCGTGCTCCTTGCGGGGGCGGTGTTACTCGGGCTGTGGGGGGCGGACGTGTTTTTGCGGGGCGCCATTGCCGACTCGACGGCGCAGCGCGGCGGCATGTCGGCCGAGGAATGGAGGGAGTACGCCGTATACCTGGAAGGGAAGGATCTGCACGCCGAAGCGATGGAGGCGTATGAGAAGTATCTGGAAACGGCAACGCTGTCCGATGAGGCGCGCGCGAAGATTTGCTATTCCATGGCGTTGCTTGCCGTGGATGCGGGCGACTATCGCGATGCCTTGGCGAAACTGTATCAGGCCGAGTTGCTGGCGCCGGATTGCCCTTTGAAACCGGAGATTGACAAGAAGGTTGTGATGTGCCTCGAGCATCTGGGGCGTAAGGACGCGTTGCGGCGCGAATTGCGCGAACGCAGCGATATCGGCCAAGCAGGTCGAGACATTGCACCTGAGGATGTTGTCCTCGCCGAAATCGACAACACTGTGTTCACGCGAAGCGATTTCGAACGTGAGCTGGAGGCGTTACCTTCGTCCGTGCGGGCCGGGTTGCACTCGGCCGAGGCCAAAGGGGAGTACCTGCGCAGTGTCGTCGCGCGGCGGATGCTGGTGGAGAAGGCGCTGCGTATGGAGTTGGACCGGGACCCGGAGATCCTGGACAGGCTGGAGCAACAGCGCAATGCGTTGATCGTCGAGAAACTCATCGACGAGCAGGTGGCCGGGCTCTCCGAGCCCACACCGGAGGACGTTGAACGGTTCTATCGCGCGGAGCAGGACCGGTTCAAGATGCCAGGGTCGGACGACGTTCCGCCGTTCGAACGGGTGAAAGAGCGGGCGGCCCAGATGCTTCAGGTTCAGCGGGAGCAGGAAGCCATGGCGCGGCTGATCGAGCAGACCCTCGCGGAACAGAAGGTGACGTTTCATGCGGAACGCCTCGAATCCGGTGATACAGGAGCGGCGCCATGAGGTATTTCGTACTGCTCCTGGCTGGAATTGCCGCGGCGCAGGCACCCGTCGATGTGTACGTCACGGTCGATCCGCCCGAGATTCCTTTTCACCGGCAGACGCGCGTTTCCATCACGGTAGAAGCCCCGGCGGATGCTGAGGTCACGATGCCGCAACTGGCGGGGAAGTTTGGTGGCCTGAATGTGTATGGCGAGCCGGACTTCACGAGCGAAGTGCTTCCGGACGGGCGCAAACAGGTGGTCGAGACCTACGTGCTGGATCCGATTTTCACCGGTAACTACCCCGTCGAACCGGTGAAGGTCACCGTGGGCGATGCAGGAGAATTCACGGTTCCCGTTCCTGCTATACGGGTTCGTGAGCTTACCGAAGCCGAAGAGCAGGCAGCCCTGGAGTTTGTCGAGAGCCAAGGGCCGGTGGATATCGAGACGCCGCTGTTGGAGCGGTGGGAAGTCTGGGGCGTGTTAATGGCCGTCGCGGCCATCGCCATAATTGTCGTGTTCTACCTGCTCCGCAACCGGAAAGTTGTCCAGCGGCTTGCACCTCCGCCGAGTGCGTGGGACCTCGCCTACAGCAGGCTCCGGGAGCTCGACGCGCGGAAATGGCCCGAACAGGGACGTATCCAACCGTATTATGTAGAACTCTCGTCGATTCTCCGTCATTACATCGAAGATAGGTTCACGCTGCATGCGCCGGAGATGACGACGCCGGAGTTCCTCGCGGAGGCGTCGAAGAGCGGCGCGCTGAGCGCCGATCACCAGGACTTGCTCGCTCACTTTCTGCGCCATTGCGACCGCGTGAAGTTCGCCCAGTTCCGCCCGACCCAGGGCGATATGGAGCGCAGCTTCGCGGAGGTACTGCGCTTTGTCGATGATACGGTTCCAAAACCGGCGGCAGGCGGGGAGGAGGCGGCATGAACCTTTCGGGCCTCTTCTCCTTCAACGCGATAATGTATCCGGCGGCGCTCTTGCTGCTTATCGGCGTGCTGGTGCTGTTCATCGCGGAGTTGTTTGCCCGGGCGCCGGGCGCCATGTCCGTCTCCACCGGCGAAACGCTGGCGACGATCCGCGGCCGCCATCCCGGCGCGTTCTATCGGATTCCCGCGCTGTTGCGCGCGGTGGGGCTGGCCCTGCTGGTGGTGGCGCTGGCGCGCCCGTTGCAGGGATTGTCGCCCCAGAAGGACAAGGCGGACATCGTGGACGTCATGTTGTGCGTCGACTTGTCGCAGAGCATGAGCGTGACCGATTTCCGCACGCGCGATACGCGCATGAACCGGCTGGAGGTGACGAAGGAAGCGGTTCGCGACTTCATCGACAGCAGGAAGAACCGGCCATCCGATCGGTACGGTCTCGACCGATTGGGTTTGATCCTGTACGCCAAGTACGCGTGGACTCAAACGCCATTGACTCTCGACTACGCGGTGCTCGAACGCGACCTGGAAAATGCGGAAATTAACACGCGCGAACAGAGCAAACAGGGTACGGCAATCGGGTCTGCCATCGGCCTGGCGGTGAGCAAGTTGCGCAAGTCCGAAGCGAAGAACAAGGTGATTATCCTGTTGACCGACGGCCGCAACAACGAGGGGGAACTCGATCCCTTGACCGCGGCGCAGCTCGCGCAGGAGTACGGGATTCGCATTTACACCATCGGCGCCGGTTCCAGCGACGAGGTTCTCGTCACGTCGGAGACCCTTTTCGGGCCCATGCCGGACATTCGGCGTCTGCCGATCGATGAGGAAACCTTGCGCCAGATCGCGGACATCACGGGAGGCCGGTTCTACCGGGCGACGGACCTGGAGTCGCTTCATGGCGCGTATCAGGAGATTAACGAACTGGAAACCACCGAGGTCGAACTCGGCGACTATTACGAATACAAGGAGGCGTTCATGCCGTGGGCGGCACTGGGCGCAGTAGCTCTGTTAGCGAGCGTATTTACAAGGCGGTACCGATTTGAGCCAATACCTTGAGCGTAAATCCGAAATTCGAAGCACGAGATTCGAAATGAATTTTAATTCTTCAAATGAAGAAAAGAAGAAATGAAGAAGAAGCTTGGGTACCGGAATTGGATCGGCGGGAGTTCCGGTCTTTGCCAAGTTCTGGGCGCTGGTATGCGATTCCTCCGAGGTATGAGGGCGTTACCGCGGGCGGCAACTACCGGTGCTCGTTTTGGGTTTTGGTCCTTCGCATTTGGTTCAGATTTCGGATTTGGTTTCACATTGACAGCAAGATAATAGCGACGACCTCGTCTGGAGCGTAACGTGGAACTTGGGTTTGCATTCGAATGGCGACACCTTCCGTGGTGGGCTGCTTTGGCAGCCGCCGCAATTGGTCTGGTGTATCTTGCCCTTCGCCTGCTGGAGAGGCGCAGGCATGCGCGCGTGCAACGCGTGGTCGATGCCAAACTCGCGCCACGGCTGCTGCCCGGGTATGACGCCCGAATACGCCGCCCCCTGACGTGGCTGACCATGTTTGGGTGCGTGTGTCTCGCCCTGACTTTCGCGCAGCCCCATTGGGGGCAGTCCTGGCAGGAAGTGCGCCGGGCGAGCCGCGATATTGTAATTCTCCTCGATACGTCGGAAAGCATGCGCGCGGCCAATCCTTTGCCCGACCGCATGGAGCGGGCCAAGCAAAAGATCATGACGTTGCTCGATCGCGCTCCGGGCGATCGGTTCGCCTTGATTGCCTTTTCCGGCGCGGCGGCGCTCCAATGTCCGCTCACGCTGGACCACGGGTACTTCAAATCCGTTCTTAACACCATCGATACAAACACGATCAGCGAAGAGGGAACGGACATCGCCTCCGCAATCGACGCCGCGGTAGATCTTTTCAGGAAGGAGGACGAAAGCACGGGGCGAAGCGGCAAGGCGTCGCGCGCGATGTTGCTTATCTCGGACGGCGAACAGGGTGATGAGATTCCCGGCGACCCCGTGGAGGCGGCAGAGGCTGCCAGTGACTACGGCCGCGTTTTTGTCATCGGCGTTGGCGACCCCGAAGGCACGGAAGTGAAGCTGCCGGATTGGATGGGGCGATATGTAACGGTCATGGACGGAGACAAGCCGCACCTGTCCATGCTCGACGAGGATCTGCTTTCGCGTATCGCGATTGCCGGTAATGGCGCGTATACCCGGTCGCGCATCGACTCATGGGATATCGAGCAGTTGTTCGAGCGCTTTGAAGTGCTTTCCGCGCGCGATATGGAGAGTGACGTGCGGCTGCGCCTGGTGAACCGGTATCAGTGGCCGCTCGCGCTTGCGATTCTCGCGTTTGCCGCGGAAGGTCTTTGGCTTGTGCTCATGCCGTGGTTCCGGCTGTGGCGCTTGCGCCGAGCCGGGCAGGCGCAGCGCGCGAACGAGGCGGAGGAAGAGTATGCGTAATGCCACCGCCATAGTCCTGCTTTGCGCGCTCGCTTCAGCCAGTCACGCGGATTCCTTCCGGGAACGGCTCAACGCGGCGAACGCACTTCTCCGTGGAGGGGATGTGCAGGCGGCGTTGGACGGATACCGCGACCTGCGCGTCGACGATCCGGAGTCCCCCGAGTTGCTCTACAACATGGGTTGCGCCAAGTATGAGGAGGCGCTTCGAAATCTTCAGGATGGGATGGAAGACGCGAGCACGAATCCGTTTGAGGAGGCGCGCGCATCTTTCGAGAAGGCCCAGGCATTGGGCGCCGGCGATCTTCGTGAGGATGCCGCGTTCAATAAAGCGAACTGCCTGGCCCAATTCGCGAAGCACATGTCGCCCGAGTCGGTCGAGCAAGATGCGCTGATAGACGCGTATCAGCAATCCATTACCGCATACGAAGACCTTCTCCGGCAGTACCCCGATCATACCGGGGCCCGGAAGAACCTCGATCACATGCGGTATCTTCTGAAGAAGATGCTCCAGAATCCGCCTCCGCCGCCCGAGGAGAATCAGGGGAAGGGGGAGAACGAGCCTCAGGAGGAACAGAAGCAGGAAGAGCAGCCGCCGGACCCGTCCGCGGAGCAGCAACCGGGCGAACAGGAGCAACCGCAGCAAGCGCAGCAAGACTCCGAGTCTGAGGATGAAGCGCAACAACAAGAACAGCCTGAACCCGAGGAGGCAGAGGAGAACCAGGACCGCGAAGAACAGATGCAGAACGCGGCAGAGCCGGACACACAAGAGGAAGAAGAGCAGCGCGAGGCGCAAGCCGTGGAAACCGGGGATCTCCCCGATCGCCAGACCATCGAAGCTCTGCTTCAATCGCTGGAGGATCGCGATCAGATGGAGCAGCAGTCCGAACGTCGAGAGCCGCGCCAGACCCGAATCCGGCGGGAGTGGTGGTAATGCGCAGCATTTTCGCTTTAGCGATAGGCTTGATTCTAGTGGCGGCGGCGCGCGCGCAGGGTGCGGTCACGGTCAGTGTCGATCGGGACACCGTGGTCCAGGGCGAGGTGTTCCGGATTACGGTCCAGGCCAGTGGCGAGCGCATCGGCGAGCCCGAGCTTCCTGAGATCGAGGGATTGCAGATCGATCCGGACCCCGTCTACCGGAGTCTCCAGACCAGCATCGTGAACGGTCAGATGTCCGCCAATAAGCTGCGCGGATACAATGCAGTAGCCCTTCAATCGGGCACGGTAACCATCCCGCCTATTGGTGTGCAGATCGCCGATGGGATCGTTATGAGCCAAGCGGTAACGTTGACGGTGCTGCCGGAGCGCCATGGCGTGTCGAACCGACGTGGGGGAGCGGGCAGCGGGCCAGTCTCCCTTGACGAAGTCCTGCACTTGACTGTCGACGTGGAAAAGCGAGAGGCGTACCAGGGCGAGCCGATCCTGGTAACGTTTACGCTCTGGGCGATGGGAGGCTCGCAGGTGCGCCAGATCGAATCCGAGTTTCCCGACACGACTGGTTTCTACGCCATTCCGCGTGAGCCGGAGCAGATGGATCGGGGCATCGATACGGTTCGGGATGGCCGGCAATACACCGCGGTTCACTGGGAACAGACGATTTACCCGACCAGAACGGGAGAATTAGAGATTGGTCCCTGGATCTGGCACGGCGTGCTGGTTCCGCCGAACACAATGCGCGCCCGCAATATGGATCTCATCACCGATCCGGTGCGCATCTCCGTGAAACCACTGCCGGAACCGCCTGAAAGGTTTGTTGGGGCGGTGGGCC
>JAHDWY010000066.1 GCA_023384315.1 Candidatus Hydrogenedentota bacterium
TCGTCCACGTCCCGCCCGCCGGACGCCGCACAGGCCTCCAGCACCGCCACGTCGATGTGTTCCGACCGCGCCAGGGCCACCGCCCGCTCCACGAAATTCCGCAGCTCGCGCACGTTCCCGGGCCACCGCCGTGCCCGAAGGTATTCGATCGCGTCGTCCGTAAAACCCAGGATCGGGCGTTTTGCGCGATCCAGACTCAATTTCAAGAAGTGTTCGGCCAGAATCGGGATGTCAGACGGGCGGTCGCGCAACGGCGGCATGTTGACCTCGAGACCGTTGAGCCGGTGATAAAGGTCCGAACGGAACTTACCGTCCTTGGCGAGGTTGTCCAGCCGTTTGTTACTCGCGGCGACCACACGAATGCTGACGCGCGTTTCGCGGTTGCTGCCGAGGCGGGTGAAGGTCCCGGTTTCGATAACCCGGAGGAGCTTTGCCTGATTCTCCAACGACAGATCCCCAATCTCGTCCAGGAACAGCGTCCCCTCATTCGCCTCCTCAAGCCGGCCTGCCTTGCTGTCCATCGCGCCGGTAAAGGCGCCCTTTTCGTACCCGAATAATTCGCTCTCGAGCAGTTGGGCTGGAATGGCGGCGCAGTTCACCGTAACCATGGGGCCGTTTGCCCGCTGCGACTCTTCATGGATCATCAGTGCGGCCAATTCCTTCCCCGTCCCCGTCTCGCCCTGAATCAAAATCGGCAATTCCGACGGAGCGGCATTGGAGATCAGGTTTCGCACCTGGCGGATTGCGCGGCTGTTGCCCATCAGGGTCTTGGCGCTCCGCGTCAATGCCCGCAACCGTTGATTGTCCCGCCGCAATAACTCGACGTGCTCGGTCGCGCGAAAATAGGGCGCAACCGTATTCGCGACGGACCCGAGAAATTGAAGTTCATGTTCTCCATAGTGATCGTCCGGCGCCTCGCACCGGACCAGCAGCGCCCCGATGCGCTGTTCGCTCAGGCTCATGGGCGCCACCAGCAACGTCCCGAGCCGCCGCTCCTCCAGTTCTTTGTTGAAGATCGGCACCAAGAGTCCCCCCGGCTTCAACATCGCCTTCTGGGTCTTGCGCTCAATCTCAATCGGCGGTTTGACCGTTTCTCCCGTGGCGCAACTCGCGGGCGTGTAAAACCGAAGTTCGGGCGTGCCAGGACGCAAACGCGCGATCCACGCTGAAGACGGATTGAAGTAGATGCGCAACTCCTCAAAGACGCTCTTCATGAGGTCGGGGACCGTTAAGACCCGGCTGCATTTGCGTCCGATGTCGTACAGGGCGGCCAGCTCTTCCACCGAATTCGGATACGCCATGGCGATTAACGCGGCCGTTTTATCCCCAAGCACCGCCGACTGGTCGCCCGCCAACTGTACGGTCGTGAACTCGTTCGGCGCCGCCGTCAGACCGGGTATCGCGCCATCGTCCCCATCCCGCGTGAGCAACAGTACCGTCCGCCCCACGGCGAGTTCGTCGCCTTCCCGCAGCGGGCTTTCCGATACCGGCCGGCCGTTGACCAGCGTGGCATTGCTGCTGCCAAGGTCGCGCACGAGAAGTCCGTCGTCCGCCCGATGAATTTCACAGTGCCGGCGCGACACGAGCGAATCGTCGATAACAATGTGGCACTCGTTGCCGCGGCCCACCAAGACCGTCTCCCCACTAAGCCTCCATGAGCGTCCCTTGGTCGCTCCGGTTTGTGCACTCAGATAAAACAAAACGGCCCTCCGGTACCTGATAACGGCTGGAATTCCCGGTCTAATCCTACCCTATGCCTGGTCCCATGTCATCCGCGCATCCGTACGCGGCGACCGCACCACCACCCCGATCAAAACCAAGCTCCCCGTCATCCACGTGCAGGAGAATCTCCAAGAATGCGTAATCGCGGACCACGGATCGCCTTTGCCGTTGATTCTAGTTTGGTTCACGGGTGTTTTGGTCCTCCGGTGGCGCCATGGATTGCCCGACTCCCGTCTGCAGGCACAGGCCATGAGCACGTTGATGCCGCTTCATCTCGGCCTGGATAACGTTGAGTCCCCGGCGTCGGCTTCGGATCCAGCCTCGCAAGCCTTTGTTGCGAGCGAACACCCCTTCGACGGCGGTCCAGCGAACCACCATCATTTGCAGGCCCTCGGGAGTCTCCAGTGGTTGCACCAATTCCGCCAGAAATCTGGACACGATGAGACAGTCTACGTTACGACCGAGCTTGTTGGGACGGAACTGCCACTCGTTATCAGTACCTTGGCAATCGTCGCGCGTGTGCGGCAATCAAATGCTAACCCGCAAAGACGAGAAGCGCGGGCGGTCCTTTTGGGGAATCCCCGAACGCGGGGCCCCATGCGGAATCACACGCCTGCAAACGCTATGATGCTGGCGCCTTACGCCTGCTCTGCGACCATGTGATTCCTGAGCACGCCGATCTTGTCAATGCTCACTTCGACTTCGTCGCCAGGATGCAGGTACGTGCCCGACGCGGCGCCCACGCCGGACGGCGTACCCGTGGAGATGATGTCGCCCGGTTCCAGCGTGATGGATCGCGAGATGAACTCAATCACGCCGGCCACGGGATAAATCTGCAGCGCCGTTGACGCATCCTGCTTGGTCTCGCCATTGACCTTCAGCGTAATCTGCAGACTCTGCGGATCGCCGATCGCCTCGGCGGAAGTGACGCAAGGTCCCATGGGGCAAAACCCGTCGTGCCACTTGCCGTGCAGCCAATCAAAGAATTCGTCCTTGGGCCGCTTCTCGCGTCCGGGGTTTGGGGTGTACTCGCGATCGGATACGTCGTTGATGACCGTGTATCCCGCGACGTAATTCAAGGCATCGGCTTCGGAAACGTGTTTTGCCGTCTTGCCGATGACCACCGCCAGCTCGGCCTCCCAATCGATATGATCGGGCGACACGGAAGGAATCGGCACCGGTGCGTTGGGGTGATTGATGGTCGTTACGGGTTTCATAAACACATAGGGAAAAGTGCGCGCCCGTTCCACGGCGTGGCCGCCGCCTTCCTCAATGTGCGCCGCATAATTGCCGGCGAGCAGAAACAGCTTCCGCGGCGTCGGGAACGGCGCTAGCAGACGGACCGTCGATGCAGCCAACGAGTCGACACCGTCGAGATTCTTACTCAACCAATCGCCCACCGCTGCGGCCGCATCGTGATGCTCGCCACACGCCAGCATGGAAACCAGGTTCGACCCCTGTGGCAATTCGTGGCGCTTATGTGTGTGTTGCTCGCATGCATCCACAGCCGCGCCTACGGGCACAATTCTGTCGTCGAAATAGAACCCCGCGTGCTCTTCCCCATCGCGTTCAAAACGGCACAGTCTCATGATCGCCTCCAATTGGCCGGTTAATGGCGCACCTGTCCCCACGGACTTCTCACGCACGAATTGAAGTCCTATTCTAGCAAATCGTGGGCCGCCCCGTCAGTTTGCAATGATGTGGGCACGGGGCAGGGTGATTCGCACCGTATCCCCTTCCGCGACATCCCGATAGGTGAACACTTCGCCGTGCTGCAGAGCCGAGGCATCGTGGACCGTGACGATAAGCGGCGTGCCGGGCTCCGTCCCGCGAATGCGAGTAGTACCACCATCCTCCCCCACGACCGCCTTGCCATCGAAGTAGCGGGTCGAGAGCTGGGCGCGGACCGTCTTTGCGTACTCGTGGGTCACGTCGCTGACGATGGTGTGTTCATCCCGAACTTCCGCGACGCGGCCTTTGCCCAAAACGAAAGAGCTGCCCTGGAGCGACAAGATTGTGCTTTGGGCAGATTCCACGTGGTAGGCGGTCGTCCGTGAGTAAAGGGGATTACTGAAGACCGCGACCAACTGATCGAGACGGTCCGGGATGGGCGCGTCAAGCTCCACTGAACACGTCTCCGGCGCGACCCTGACGACGGTCGCTTCGAAATTGCCCGGACCAGTATCGATGACCTTGCCGCTCACTTCCAGATTGCTGCATCCCAACACTTCGACACTTGCGGCCGTGGTTCCATCGCCAGTCAGAAATGCGAAGTCTCCGTCGAACACCACGGGGCCATACGCGGTATCGAACGCGCCGCCTCCGCAGAGCACAACATCAACGGCGCCGTCCGCGCGCTCAACCTCAATAGCTTCCATACCGATGCGGCGAACGCGCCGAATTACAGGTGCGCCCTCTTCGCCACCAGCGAAGGATTCATAGACGGAAGCGAAGGTGCTGGACAGTGGCCTGTCGTCTTCCGCGACGCGTCTCGACAACAGGTAACTCGCGGGCGGTTTGTTTGGATACAGTCCGGGCCCGAAAGCGACGATTGCCTCGCCCGGGTCGCCGAGGATGTGCATGCGTAATCTTGCCGCCGTTTCACCCGCGATGTTCCAGGTGCCGGACCATACAGCTTCCGGATTCCCGCGGCGCACGTTGTAAAAAAAGCCGTACCCGTTCCCCGGCGGCGGGTTCCAGTAAGGTTTGTTTGAATGCCCCTTGATATCGCCGTCATTGCCGATCTGCTGTCCCCAGTCGTAGCCCTCGGCCAGACTGCTTTCACGTGGCTCGAGCTTCGAGACGCCTTCGACCGTCAGTTCGGTGTCGATACTTCCAAAGCCGTAGTCGTGCTGGCGTCCGCCGGTCACGCGAAACACGTCGACGAGATATCCGCCCGCGTTCACGAGGGCCACGGTGCGCCGGTAATCGCTCACGGCCTGCGCCGAATAACTGAGCGGACTCGACGCGTCGACGACTTGCACGCCCGGTAAAGCGGCGAAGTAGTTGAGACTCCCGCCCGATCCTTCACCGGCAAGCTGGTTGGTTTCGTCAACGGTCACGAGGCAATGGCTGACCGTGCTCGATGCCCAGCCCACGTGGGTGTGGGTGCTGCCGAGGCCGTAGCCGATGTCGTAGCTGAGTTCGTATCCGTTCGCGTAATAGAGCAGGCCCAGATCGTCGGGGTCGCCGTGATTTAGGCTTGGTCCGAAGCGAAGCAAGGCCGCCTGGCTGCCGCCTCTCAACAGGGCGAGCCCCTTCGCACCGGCGACCCAAGACCCGTACAGCCGCTCGTTGAGCACCGGAGAAAGCGCCGCCGGCAAGTCAGGCACGGAGGCGGCATGCCAGAGCATCCATTCGTCGGCATGCGCCGAGCGCACAGATTCCAGTTTGCCTTGTGCAAGGTACTGAAGCGCACTGCCGAAGGTGGCGCGCTTCTCGGAATTCGACGTCATAGCGTACAGCCGCTCCAGAAACAGATAGTCGGTCTTGGAGAATGGATGATCCGGCGGTTTCCGGTAACCCGTTTCGGGCGCGCTATCGCCAAAATTCGGGCGGCGTCCGGCCAATTCGACCTGCAAATCGGGCAGGAGGAGACTCGTCTGCATGCGCGGGTCATCGTACAGGTTGATTCCGTTCGGATACTCGGCGCTGCGCAGGTTGTATAGCGGGTCGGCGAAAGTCAGATACAAGAGTCTCGCGTGAATGGCATATCCCAATGCGCTTTCGTAGTAGCGCCCGTCGCGGTCGATATTGTTGGCGAGCATGGTGGATATGGAGAAGGGACTCTCCACCGCGGCTGCCACGTACTCCGGGATATCCATGGCACACCCCACCGCCAGCGCCCCGCGCAGATAGTCGGCGTGCCCATTGTGCAGCGCGCCGTCGAAACTGTGTTGGTAGCAGTAGTACGCGCCGTCCAGTAGCAGGTGTTGTTCGATGTTCTCGCGTCGCGTGAAGCCGGTCCGCCGCGACGGCTTGTCCATGGACGGGCTGTGATACATGAAATCGTACTGATCCACGTACTTCACCAGCGTCCGCGCCACCTGATACCAGGGCCGCGCGAAACGGCCGCTGGGCGGGTTGCTCGGGTAATCCCAAGACCCCGCGGTGGACTCCGAGTAGGTAGACGCCAGCGCATCGAGCAGCAGGGTGCCGCGATCCGCGTAGCGCTCGTCGCCAGTCAGCAGGTACGCTTGCGACAGCGCAGGCAGCGCATTGAGGGTCCATTGCTCCGTCACCCAGGCATTAAAAATCCCGACGAAATAGTGGATGCGGCCGTCTTCAGCGACGTAGCCTTCCCCGTCGTCGGGATACTCCTCGTTCGGAAACCATCGGCCTTCCGTGTTCCGCACCTGACCCGGATGGTCCCAATCACACCGCGCTCCCGACCACGTGCCAAAGGTAGTTCCCGTGACCGGGTCGCCTGTAAACCCGTAGGCATAGCAGGCGCCCGGTTCCGGCAGAAATTCCAGCCAATACGAGTCCGATTCCCGCAGCCAAGGTTCAGCGGACTCGATGATCCTGACCTGCAAAGCCCGCGCCCATGGATACCTCTCAACCCGGAGCTTCGTTTCCTTAACATCCTCCGGGGTAAGGGTGACACACGGGTGTGCGGCAACTCCGCGCGCCACGATGCGTTCGCGCGCTAAGGGCCCAACCTCTTCGGGCTCCTGTGCGCCACCGAATCCTGGGTACGTTGCAATGACTATGGAAAGAAGAGACTTCGAGAAGAATCGATGCATCTAATTGAATCCCTGCCACGTTTGATCGTGTGGTTCCGAATCCCGAGGACCACCGTGACAGCCTCGCACAGCGATCGCGGGCAGTCAAGCAACGATTCGCGCTGCCTGTGGACGGAAATCGAACGGGAGCGTATACTGAATTATTCCCGGTTCCGATTCCGGTTTTGTCGCTCAGGGGGCATAGAGCGCTTGGCCACGCATGCTCCGGCTTCTGTTCAGAAACCGGTGGGGGAGTTGCCATGCGAATCGGACCGGTTCTCTCGACTTTCCTGGCCGGAATTCTTACCGCTGTGTTCTCAGGCTGTCCGATCCCGGAACCCGTAGAGTTTCAGGTCACACCGGCCATCGTCGAAGTTCCACTCGGCTCGGAGTTCGCTCTCAGCGTTTCCTCCAGCGATCTTCTGGACAAGAAGGTTCGCTGCGAACCTGACGATCCGCTCATCGCGCGAGCGAATTCATCCGCAGTGGTTCATGGGTTACGGCTAGGGACGACTTCGCTGAAGGTGTCGGGGCGGCACAGCGGGGCGAGCGCGACGGTGGATGTATCGGTGATTCCGCCGTTGGACTTCAACACGAAGTTGCCTGAAGACCCCGCGCAGGTGCAGCCCTCGCTGGAGCACACATCGACCCTATCCCGCGTCGAATGCACACTCCACCTGCCCGGGATCGCGGCAACGATCGAGCCGGAGGTACAAGACCTCTATCATCGGATCCTGATTCCGGGTGCGGAACGGACGCAGGAACCCGGCAAGCCGGAACTCCCCGCGTTCACGTTGTATGCGGCTATACCGCAGGATGCGCAAACAGGTGAATTGGCGCAATGGACTGTCACCATTTTCCCCGAGTCGAAGCAAAAGTACGAAGGCATTCGCGTATACCCCGCTCAACCCGCGGCTTGGATCGAAAACACGAAACGTCGGGAGCGGCGCCCGCTATACGAGCGGGACGAAGGGTCGTATCAGTCCAGTACACTTTATCCCGGCTGGGAATACCAGAGCGATATATTTCAATTGGGCAACCTGAATGTACTGAAGGTACGGGTCTTTCCAGCTCAGTACATTGCCGCTGAGCATCGGCTGATACTGGCGCGGCGCCTTCGGATTCAAATCGATTTCTCGGGTGTGCAGTCGCCGGTACTGCCCTTTATCTTGGGTGACTACAAAGGCATCCAGGAAATGGGGGCCGAGGAGTGGCTGGCAACGGAAATGCTGAATGGCGAACTCATCCCACTCGCTACGGCAAGCACTCTGAGCCGCATGCTCTTGGACATCGACCGAGATATCATTCGCGACGATGCCTTCGAACTCCTTATCGTTACCCGGCCCGAACTGTACAGCCAGGCCCGCAGACTCGCGCGGTGGCGACAGGACTCCGGCACGCGCGTGTACTTGGCATCCCTCGACAGTACGGACTACCCCGACGCGGAGAGCATTCGCGACTACATTAAAGCGTTGGATTACGTGAACCGGGTGCCTACCGTTACAACGCCGGAACCCGCAGCCATGTCGACAATTCTTTTGTTTGGCGACGTGGAGTTCATTCCCGCGCACCAGGGGATGAACTACCGGGGACAACCGACGCCGGCGGGGTTCTTCGACTATGTATTGACCGTCGAAACCGATCTGCCTTATTCAACGTTGCGCGGTGCCGACTACGAACCCGACGTTGCCCTTGGCCGTATCTCGGTCGATAACCGCGACGAAGCCAAGGCCGTGGTTGACAAGATCATCCGGTACGAGTCGCGCGCACCAGGAGACATCCCACAACACGCCGCCACGTACGGTTATTTTGACGATGTGATCTGGCCCATCGCGTGGCTGTTGACGCGCCTCGACTTTACCTTGGGAAGCCCGGTAGTGCGTGGCGTGGGCGAAGGCTTCATTGGCAATGTTCTTCCGGGAGACTATCTAGCCGCGGCGACCAGTCCTGCCGAAGGACCTCCCTGGTACCGCGTCGAAGAGGTGGTAAGCGACAGCGAGTTGTTGCTGAGCCGTCCGTACCTCGAAGCGCCAACTCCGGGCGGTGACTACGGCGGCATCGGCAGACAAGACGGACAGGACGATTGGGAATTCTTCGTTGGCGCGGAACGCGTTCGCGACTTCCTAGCGGACCAAGGAGTGACGGTCCGGTTTGGCTACAACCGGAACGATGGTCCGGATCCGGTCGCGGATTTCTATGGCCATGCGCTGCCCGCAGATATTCTCGCTTATTCGTGGGATGCCGGGCCCGACACGATCCAGGCGAACTGGCGGCAAGGTCTCGAGGGGCTCGTCGTGCATTGCGACCACGGCCTGCTTTCAGGATGGCATCACCCTAACTTCGAAATGCGTGACTCCGATACCGACCCCGGACACATGATACCCATGGATGACCCCGACTCCGCCTTCTACCCCGTCGTCTTCAGTATGAACTGCGATTCAGGCTGGTTTGACAATGAGACCGACACCGTACGCTTCCCTTGGGGTCTCGTCCAAATCCCGCAAACCGGCCCGAAGAACGAGTGCTTCGCTGAGCGCGCGTTGCGATTTCCCGACGGCGGCGCAGTCGCAGTAATTGCTGCCGCTCGGGGCAGTGATGCCGATGCGAACGACCGCTTACTGGACGGTTTGATGGCCGCCCTCTATTCGAACTACGCCGAAGGGAGCATCAGTACTAGGCGATTGCGCCCGGCTTTCGACCGGCTCGGGCCCGCGTTCCGTTGGGGTATGTTCCATCAAGGGAACTGGCTTGGCGACGATATGGTTCGACGGGAGTACAACCTGGAAATCTATCACCTTCACGGGGATCCCATGTTGAAAGTGAATCTTCCCGGTTCGTGAGGTCTTCGGAGGGACGGCCGCAATCGCCCTCTGCCGGCTGCACGGCAGACTTGTTCAATGGTGCATTCTTTCTTCCCGCGCCCCGTGGTACCGGCGTTCAAAATCCTATAGGATTATCCGCTAAGCTGCGTCGTTCTGATGAGGATACGTTGATGAAGATTCTGCTTTCCGAAAAGCCCGTCGATATTGAAGATAGCACAACCTTGTTCCAGTTGCGGGACGAGGTGAAGCCGGATGCGGATATCGTGGTGTTGAACGGCGCGCCGGCCCGGAGCGATTGCGTGCTCTCCGAAGGCGACGAGGTGGTCTTTATCCGGCGGGGCGAACCGCCGAGACAGGACGAGATGGAGGCGCTCATGGCCGCGCGTCACACGCCTGGCGTGCACGCGGTATTGAAACGGTCCTGCGTGGGCATTGCCGGTCTGGGCGGACTCGGCTCGGCGATTGCCATCGCGCTCGCGCGGGTGGGTGTGGGTAAACTCGTGTTGGTCGATTTCGACGTGGTCGAGCCCAGCAATCTGAACCGGCAGCAGTATTTCTTCGATCAGGTGGGCATGCTCAAGACGCAGGCGTTGAGCGCCAACCTATCCCGCGTCAATCCGTACGTTGCCTTGGAAACCCACACGGAACGGCTGACTCCCGCGAACGTACCCGCAATCTTCGCCCACGTGGATGTGCTGGCCGAGGCCTTCGACGTGGCGGAGGAGAAGGCGATGCTGACCGAGAGTTTCCGGCGCGCCCATCCGAAAACACCCATCGTGGTTGCCACGGGTCTAGCGGGCCACGCCTCGAGCAATACGGTGGTGACCCGCAAGCTCGGCACCGGGATCACGGTCGTCGGCGATCTCACGACCGCGGCTCAACCGGGGACGGGCCTTATGGCGCCGCGCGTGGGCGTCGCGGCCCACCATCAGGCCAATGCGGTCATCCGGTTATTGCTCGGCGAAGATCCCGTAGGCGACACAATTCCGATGTGTGACGTGTAGTCGGGCGATTCGATCAATGACGCGCTACTTCACGCGCTTGAACAGGGCCGCATCTCCCGCGCGACCGACGACATCCAGTTCTTCCATTGAGGTAATCCCCGCCAGCGTATCCGGGTGAACGGAAAACGTGTCGGGACAGTAGACGTAGTCCACGCACCATTCCGTTAGAAACTGCTTGCGGTAATCGTTGCCGGTATCCGGATCGAAGAACCGTTCGACCCCTTCCTTCATCGTCTCGTACAACTGATCCGCGTGTCCGGTCGCCGCGCCAAACAGTACGGCGTTCCCCGGACGAAGCGCGATTACGTCCGAAATCGGCTTGGGCGCGAGCACGACCCCCGGGCCCAAATGGTCGAGCAGATTCGCATCCGCCTCCGTAATCGCTTCCATGTGGTGCCAGGAAAAAGGATCCCGGCCGGGTTCGTGGAAGAGCGGTCCTTGAAAGCACAGCGCGCCCGCCGCGACGGATGTGATTCCACACATCACGATCGTGGCCACGATCGCGCTGGCCACGAATGGACGTTGGCTGTAAAGGTGCATAGCACTGCGCGCAGCCAGCAGCGCAACAGGGACGCCCAGCATGGCCATGCATCGTTGCGGCGAAAAGCTCAGGAACCACCCGTTCCCCCACGCCGAAACGGCCACGGTAAGAAATGACAGTTGCCAGAGCACGACCCATGACAATTCGGGATCCGGTTGACGGCCGCGCTCGCGTCGCGTCATGCCGAAGATGAAACCGGCGACGGCGCCGACGAGGGCCTTATCTGAACTAAAGAGGCCCGCGTCCGGTTCACCGCCTTTAAGGTAGTTGCCCCAATAGACTTGATGGGCTACGTACAAAAACGTGAACGCGCCGAGGTATCCGATGGCAGCCCAACTGCATGCCCGGCCAAGCAATGGCATTCGAGGCAGCGATCTGCGGATTTCGTTCGGCACCAGGAGCAGAAAGAAGAACGTAGCGCTCAAGAACGGAAAAAGCCACATGGCCTGGCGCACGGTGGATACGGTCGTCCCGACAATGCTTGGATTCAGATCCAACATCAGGAGGCCCACCACGATCCCCAGTCCCACGGCAATGGTCATCGTGACGGCCGCTCGCACGCGAAGCCGCATTTCGCTATCTTCCTGCGTGTACAGGTAGAACATCGCGACCACCCACGCCAAGGCTCCAAACCGGGTATTGATGAACGACGCAGTTGCCAGCAGTATCGCTGCGAACACGGCGTGACGGCTCGCGCCGGACCTGGACGCTTTGATCAGTTGGATGAGGCTGCCGTAACACAAGACGAACGCCACGCCGTAGTACAAGCGCGGAAAATGAAGTACCGGCGAAAGCACGGGACCCTCGATCAGTTCGTAGAGGGCGTGGCGTG
>JAHDWY010000067.1 GCA_023384315.1 Candidatus Hydrogenedentota bacterium
AAGATGACAGGAGTTCTGTTGAGAAGTTCTGGCTGTAGTCCGTGTCATCTGTATTTTTAACGTGTCACATGGGCCGTCAATCGCTTCCTCCTACAACGCCTTGGCGTCGATCTTGTCGAATTCTTCCAGCGCCGCGCGGTGGTAGCAGTAGATGTGCCCGTCTTCCCCGCCGACGATGAGATCAAGTTTCTGATCCCCGTTCCAATCGTAGGCTTGGGGGGCGGTCGTGTGACCAGCGAGTTTGCGCCCGGGGAAGTCCCCGCGCCACACGAAGGTTTCGCCGCCGGTATTCTCGAACCAACCCGTGTTCTGCGTGTTGCGGATGAGATCCATGTCGCCGTCGCCGTCCCAATCGACGAGATGGATCTTCGCCCGCCCGCTCTTGCCGCCTTCATGATCGTTCAGGCGCAAGGGCTGGCCGTCCTCACCCTTAAAGATGCGTTCGCCCGGCGCGAGTTTTGGCCCGCCCAGCGACCGGAATAGCGCGAGATACCCTTCATGGTCTACAAGGATAAGGTCGTTGTTGCCGTCCTTGTCCCAGTCCATGACCTGCGGACGCGTCCGCCATTGCACCACGAGATCGGTCGGCCCCGGTTTCCACCAGTTCCACGCGGGATACTTCGGTTCCTCCGACCACATGACCTCGACCCGTTGCGGCGCCGTGATGCCGCCGCGGTCGTCGGCGATCTCAAAGTATTCGATGCGCCCGATGATGGAGTTGTAGATCACGTCCAGATTGCCGTCGCCCGTGATGTCGCCGAGCACCGGCACGGTGTATCCCCACTTCTCCTCGGCGGGACCCTGAATGCTGCCGTTGTACCCGGCCATGATGCGGAACGGCGTGTTCATGATGGAGAGATCGCGGCCTTCCCGATACTCGCCGTTGGTCCAGCGAAACAGTTCGATGTAGCCGGCCGTGTTGCCGCAATACAGGTCCCGCGTCTCCGGGTGAATCCACGGTGTCACCAACCCACCGGACTTGATCGCCGGATTCAACTCTTTCAAAAACCGCTCGTCGCTGAAATGCGGCGCGCCCCGCGACATGCCCCGGTTCAAGCACACGCTCACGCGCCCGTCTTCCGGCCCGATAACCAGGTCCGGTAGTCCGTCCATATTCCAGTCACACTCGATGGCGACAAACATGCAGAGTTCGATATGCAACTTGCCGTTGGCCGTCATGACCGGACGCGGCGCGGCGAGACGCGGCACGGTGCGCGTGCCCACGTTTTCAAAATAGGTGAATTCATCGCGAAACTCGCCGCAAATCAGATCGAGATCGCCGTCGGCATCGAAGTCGGCGATACAAGGCCCCGGTTGACCGTACACGTCTATAGGGGTATCGTCCGCTTCCAGCCGGACGCCCTCGGCGAACTTCGGTTCTTCCGCGGTGCCGATGTTCTTGAAGAAATGCACGTAGCCATGCAGCGGCCCGTTGGTCCAGTTTCCGGTTTCGTCATAGGCCTGATCCCAGCCGTACTCTTCCCAGTCATTTGACGCGCCGATAATATCGAGCAACCCGTCGCCGTCCCAATCCACCATGCGCGTCTGGAAGTTCCGGAGCTTCTCTTTGGGTTGTTTGACTGGCCCCTCCATCTTCTTACTCATCCCATTAGCGCGAATGTCGTCGTAGTAGTCGTTGCCCGCCATCATGTCGAGCTTGCCGTCGCCATTGACATCGCCCAGCACGCCCATCCACACGCCGTCGCCCAACCGCTCGCCGCGCTCAAACACGCCACTTCGGTTCTGCAAATAGACGTAGGTGCCGCTCTGGGGCACGTCAGGGCAACTCAGCACGAGGTCCCAGTCGCCGTCACCATCCCAATCAACGGGCGAGACGTGAGACCAAAGTCCAAACCCGAGATCCGTCACGACGCTGCTGTGCCCGTAGTCGAGCATGTCCTCCGCGCCCACGAACACGGGCGGCGCCTGGGGTGCGTCAGGATTCGGCACGATGCGGTACACGTGCGGTTGCGTGGCATCGTCGATGCGGTTCCAGTAGACGTACCGCTTGTCGCGATGCTGCTGGACCTTCGCTCGAATCTGTTCGCTGGTCGCCTCGTCGAAGACCGTCGCGGTCAACACATCGGCGCCCACTTCGTAACGCACTGGCGCCCCTTGCCAGGCCTGGCTGAAGGCCGGAGCTTCCACGCGGATCTGTCCCATCGTCATCAACAACGCACATAGCAACATGAGTCGGCTCCCCTCAATTCTCGCTGCGAAAAACCCATGGTACCGCATCCGCGCCGCGAGTTAGTAGTTGCATCCCGCGCGCGGAATGCCGAAGATGTCGCGCGTGGAATGCGCGCGCAAGAAAGGAAAAGTGGGCATGAACAGAAAGTGGATGTTTCCCGTTGTCGCGGTCTTCGCGATTCTCGTCACGGGATGTGCGACTACCGGCGGGTCCAGCGATATCCCCAAAGGGTTCATTACAAAGACGATGGACGTAGGCGGCGTTTCGCGTGCTTACGTGGTCTACGTTCCCGAAGACTACACTCCCGCGAAGGAATGGCCGTTGGTCGTATTTCTGCACGGCATGGGAGAGCGGGGGAGCGACGGTCTCATCCAGTCCGAGGTCGGCATCGGCACCGCCATACGGCGTCATGAAGATTGGTTCCCCTGCATCGTCGTCATGCCGCAATGCCCCAAGGACAAAATCTGGACCAGCGCCTTCGACCACATTGATGCGGCGATTCAATACGCGAAGGCCGACTATCGTATCGACGAGAGCCAAATCCTGCTGACCGGACTTTCCATGGGAGGTTTCGGCACCTGGGCCTACGGCGCATTGCACGCAGACACGTTGGCGGCGCTCATGCCCGTCTGCGGCGGCGGACAGGAAGAAGACGCGCCCGCTCTCGCGAAAGTGCCGATCTGGGCGTTCCATGGCGCCGTCGACAGCGTCGTGTCCGCCGACGAATCGCGTTCCATGGTCGAGGCCGTAAAGGCCGCCGGCGGCGAAGTCCGGTACACGGAGTACCCGGAGGTCGACCACAACTCCTGGGACCGCGCCTACGGCGATGCCGATGCCATCGCGTGGCTACTCGCGCAGCAGAAGTAACCGGATCCAATGAGAAAGCCGCGAGGCCGATTTACTCGACCTCGCGGCTTTCAATTCTTCGTGTATCCCGCGATCGGCTATACGCCCTCAACCGTCATGGTCGTGACGCGCCAGACGCCGTCCGCTTCTTTCGTCATCGTGAAGCCAAGCGTGGCGCTGCCGAAGGAGGCCATCAGTTCGACGGGGTAGACGCTTGCCGTGTCGCCATCGACCTTCGTTTCCGCCGTTTCCAGCGATACCTTCGCGCTGTCCAGCGTGCCGTCGTTGAAGGCACCCTTCAGAAAACTGAGCATCTGGTCCTTGTTGCCGTACTCGTAATGGCTGAACGCATCGGAGATCGCCAGCGCGATCTGGTCGGCATCCTTTTGTTCCATACCGGCTTTCCAATTGGTCAAGGTCGACGTAATGAGTTCCTCGTCAGACGGCCCCTTGGCGCCGGTGGCGCACCCGCCAACCAGCACCGAAATCGCGAATGCAGCACACACCGTGAGAATTGCAGTTTTGCGCACGTTCCTATCCTCTCTTCCTTGCACTTGCCCCAAAGTCATTCCGAATCGTTCCGCATCAAGACGGAATTCGCCTCCATACTATACGTAGAGGGTAGGACCGTTGCAACTGGCTCATTGCAGCGGTGAGGGTGCGCTCAGCCGGTGACGAGGAAGTCCGAATACCGGTCCGGCACTCGGTTGGGTTTATACACCAGCACCGTCTTGGCTTCCGATGCTTCGTAGCGGATCCCGGTGTCGTCTTCCTCTGTGCGGACGAGGTCCTTGCCGGGTAGACCGATCGTTTCGAGCAGTTCTTCGGGGCTGGCGAATCCCCGCGTAAAGCCCGCAACCTCCCGGCAGAAACCGTCACTGGACATGACGAAGTCCAGACCCGTTATCGGTTCCGGCAAGGTCGCGGTTTCCATGCGGTACATGATGCGTCTGGGCGCCGCGGTGGCCGGGTCTTCGCCCTCTGCCGCACCACCGCACCAGCCCGTGGGCGAGCCGAGTATTTGAACGATCTCGTCCTCAGACTTGCCTAAGTATTGCACCATGTGATTCTTGGAATGGAACCCACATGAGGAACACGCAAGTCCAAGATACACAAGTGCAAACCAACAGAATGATCTTGTAACCATGGTATCAACTCCCGGGCGTTGGGGCGGAAAACCGGGACTTGATCGTGGCGGTTAGATCGTGGCCGGGAAACTGCGAGATGGAGTGATAATAGCGGTCGAACAAACGAATTGTGCGACGTGTGTTACCCCGACCTCTGTAAACCGACATGACCATACCCGGATTCCTCCGCACGGTCTCTGATTCCTGCGGTTCGATCCGAAAAAGAACGGAACGCATCGTGGGGTGCAGCAACACCCCTCGAAAGTATTATAGCAGAGAAATTCCCGATTATTGCCCTGATTTTGCGGAGGTGACACCTTACGCGTATGCATATCAACGGGTTGTGAAAGCTTGTATCCCCGGATTATTCGCATTAAATTCGCGATTCTTTACCTGAATCGAGGATTATCAGATGATCGTTCGACCTTTTGAAGACGCCGATGAAGACGCTGTGATCGACCTGTGGTCGCGCTGCGGACTGCTCCGGCCGTGGAACGATCCCCGAAAAGACATCGCGCGCAAAAAGCAGGTACAGCGCGACCTGTTCCTGGTCGGTGTAGTCAGCGACCGCATTGTGGCCGTCGTGATGGCCGGATACGAGGGACACCGCGGCTGGATCAACTACCTCGGCGTGGATCCGGAGATGCGTCACAACGGCTATGGCCGAGCCCTCATGTACGAAGCCGAGCGTCTGTTGCGCGCCATGGGCTGCCCCAAGATCAACCTCCAGGTTCGCCGCGAAAACACGGTCGCGCTGGCATTCTACGAGCGGCTCGGGTTTGTCGAGGACCAGTGCCTTAGCTTGGGCAAACGGTTGGAACCCGACGATTGAGGAGACCGGTTTGTAGAATCAGTCGGCATCAGGCATTGTGGAGTCCTTCTGCAAGTGTAGCATCGGTGGTATGAGAGAGGGACAAAGCATGGCTGATATCCACGAAATCGCTCCGGACGTATTCCGCATCAGTGTTTTTGTCAAAGAATTCGATTTGCAGTTCAACCATTTCCTCGTGCGCGACGAGGAACCGCTGCTGTACCACGCGGGCATGCGGCGCATGTTCCCCGAGTTGCATGAAGCCGTCGCACGGGTGATCGATCCGAAGACGCTGCGCTGGATCAGTTGGAGTCACTTCGAAGTCGACGAGTGCGGCGGACTCAACCATTGGCTCCAGGCGGCGCCAAACGCCGTGCCCGCGTGCAGCGTGGTCGGGGCCATGGTGAACCTCAGCGATTTCTCCGACCGGCCGCCCCAGGGTCTGGCGAAGGGCGACGTGTTGGAAACCGGCAAGTACCGGTTCCGCTTCCAGCCCACGCCGCACCTGCCCCACGGCTGGGACGCGGGCGCGTTGTTTGAGGAGTCGCAGGGCATCCTCTTCTGCTCGGACCTTTTCCACCAGACCGGCGAGCGGGAGGCAGTCACGGAATCCGACGAGGTGTTGGGACGCACGCGCGACGCCATGATCCACTACCAAGCGGGGCCTTTAATGGAGTACCTGCCTTACACGCGTCACACCCGGCGCCTGCTCGGCGAACTCGCGGCCTTCGAACCGAAAACCCTTGCCATCATGCACGGCTCCAGCTATACCGGTGACGGCGGAAAGCTGTTGCGGGAACTCGACCCTGTCCTCAGCGAGGTCTACGGGACCGAAGGGGTACAGGGGAGCAACTAAATCCGAAATTCGAAGCACGAAATCCGAAACAAATTCCAATGTTCAAAATGGCGGATGCACAAAACGGCGCACCCATTTGAATTCCTTCCACCTCTCGGCGCCACGTGTTGCCCGTCCGTCCAGGTGGCTTGGGCGTCCTCGCCCACGGTCATGCTCAGTTGGCGCGACAGAAAGTAGGGGCTTACCTAGAACGATGAAGGCTACAGTATCCAGTAAGGGCCGAATCGTACTGCCCGCAAGCTTCCGGCGCGAAGATGAAATCGAGGCCGGGCAAGAATTCGAGATCGAAAGGATCAAGCGCGGCGAATACGTTTTGCGCCGTAGAACGCTCCTTCGAAACGAAGGGCTGATGGAACTCCTCTTGGCGTGTCCGGTTAAGGACTGGTTTGTCCCCGGGGAACGAAGCGAAACGACGGATGACATCCGGCCGTCACGTTATCGGGGAAATACATGAATCTTCCTGGCGTGTACTGTTGCGCACCTTCAGTGCTTGAAACGGGGTGTACGAAAACCTGGGGCGTTGCCCCAGGCTGATATGTTTGGGTCCTTCAGACCCATTCTCCTCAAATGCATGTGATCGTCGAAAAGGATTCGCGGCCCGCATTCTGGACGACCGCCCATTTCGTCGACGCAGCATCCTATCTACTATCTGCGGAAATCTGCGCTATCTGCGGACTGATATCTTCTTATAACTCAAATCGGTAAAATCGGTGTAATCGGTGGACGATCTCAGATCTCGATCTTCCACGGTTCCCGCATGGGCCTTGCCAACATCGCATTCGCTTCGTCGTCGTTCTCGAAACGTTCTTCGTCGGGGTTCCATCGCAACGGCCTATTGAGGCGCAGGCAGATGTTTCCGATATGGCAGATGGTCGTCGACCGGTGCGCGATCTCCGGCGGGGCGATGCATTGTTCCCGCGAGCGTACGCAGTCCAGGAAGTTCCGGTGGTGCGGATTCCAGTGGGCGTAATCCTCCGGAACGATGTCCGCGCCTTCGAGCAACGACGCCGGTTCCGCCTTCACGTTCCCGAAATCGTCCACGCTGATCCAGCCTTCGGCGCCTTCGAACTTCACCGCGCGCGGATCGTGATCGTGCATGATAAGCCGGACGCCGTGCGCGTAGGTGCAGGTGATCCCATGGTATACGGACGCGTTAAACAGGCTGCCCTTCTGCGGCCAGACCGCCCAACCTTCGTAGTCGAGCGGGCCCGTCAGTTCCGAGTCGTTGCCCCATTGCGCGAGGTCGTTGAAGTGGGCGCCGATATCCGTCAACTGCCCGCCGGAGTAATCGTAGATCCACCGGAACGACCCGAAGCAGCGCCGCTCCGTGTAGGGCGCCAACGGCGCGGGACCGAGCCACATCTCGTAGTCGAACCCTTCCGGCACGGGTTGTTCCACCGGCGATTCCCAGTCTCGCCCGATGGACAGGTTCGTGTGGATGGTGTGGATTTCGCCGAGCTTGCCGCTGCGCGCGGTGTCGACGGCGTAGCGGAAACAGGGGATGCTCCGCCGCTGTGTGCCGCTCTGGTAGATCGTGTTGTACTTCTGCATCGCTTCGACCACGAGCCGCCCTTCGGCGACCGTCAGCGAGATGGGTTTCTCGCAATAGAGATCTTTGCCCGCCTTCGCCGCTTCGATGGAGATGAGCGCGTGCCAATGGTCCGGCGTGGCGATGAGCACCGCGTCGATATCGTCCCGCGCGATGACCTCGCGCCAGTCCTGCGTCATCGTGCAATCCGTGCTGCCGTAGGTGTCGTCAATATGCGCCTTTGCGCGTTCCATCCGGAACGTGCCCGCGTCGCACAACGCAATGAACTGCACGTCGCTATGGGCCGTGAAGTTCACGATGTCCAGCGTGCCCATGCCCCCCGTGCCGATGCCCGCCATCACGATCCGTTCACTCGGCGCCGTCGTGTCCCCCAACCCCAACACGCTCGACGGCACCACCTGCGGCCCGACCCACGCCGCCCCCGCGGCCAGGCTACTGCGCTTCATGAACTGCCTGCGTGATACCGTCTGCGTCATGAGCAATGCCTCCGAGTACGGTGTCTCCATTGGAAAATCGCCCTGGAGTTTCAGGATACACGAAATGCCCGGGCCACAGGATACCCTATCGGAAACGGCGGTCAAAACGAGAATGCCTGCTTCCCTCCGTCACCATGTCACGATGTGCTCCCGGTAATCGCCGTGCTCATCCGCGGGCCCGAACACGATATCCCGATCCATCTGCACCGGGGTGAGTGTGCCCTTGAACTTGCACAGATAGGTAAAGTCCAGATCGCCGGGTTCAAAGAAATCTTTTGGCTCCATGGATTCCGAATCCGGTTCAAGGTAGGGGAAGGAATCGAGGATTCGGAAGTGGTTGTCCTCTGGCTTCGTCGATCTCGCGAAGTGAAGGGTTAGCCGGTCATCGCATTCCATTCTGGACTCGCCTGCGAGGTAAATGAGTATCTCAGTATCAAATCCGCCGGTGCCCGTGAGTCGTAGCGGATACACCGGAACGTCATGTGGAAACCGGAGCACCAAAGGCGCGGCAAGACCTTCCGTCATCGTCTCCCAACCGTCCTCGCCTTTGTTCGGGGCGATCGTCGCCACGGCAAAACACCAGCCATTGCCGATGTACTCCTCAAAGGATGCTTTGTCCTTCTCGCCGAATTTGAAGTTACGATCGTCGAGCCAGGCAATCAACTCGCTGGAATCATCGGACCGGACCACCTTCACGTCGTAGATACCAACCGTCTGCCCGGAAACTACCTCGACGCCTTCAGGTCCGCGTGCGCGCGACAAGCCGGGAGACAAGAACGCATAGACAAAAAGTGCCACGGAAACAACAAACAAACGCTCCGCCAGGTGCTTCAGTTTTTGTTGCTTGTCGCCAAGGCGAACCGGAAACTTGATTGCAGATAACAGCAGGTAGGTTGACAACGACAAGACTGAGAGCGCGGCGGTTTCCCAAAACAGCACGCGAAACGCGATTGCGCGAATGCTGGTCACGCGCGGGCGTGTCCGTAAGGCCAGACTGTTGAAGAGACCTTCGGCAATGTTCGGATGGATGCTCGCCACTTCCGGTTCCGAAGGCACGGGAACGACCCATCCGAGCGACGGGTTTGCTTCCGGCGTAGCGGTTGCATATTTACTCTGCAAGATGAGTGTTTCAACACCATCGCGGAAATGGAGGATCGCACGCTGGTACGGGATGTCAGGAGGAACGTCTTCGCTCCAGAACATCTTCCCGTCCGCCATAGCCGCGGCGGTGAATCCGCAGAGCCATAACGCGTAGATGACTGTTTTCGCTGACGTGTTCACGGCAACCTCCCCCACTTGAATAGCGGTTCCCGTCTGTTTAATTCCGTACCGTAAGCTTGAGAAAGAACTGTACGGCATATGTCGGATACTTCTCGAACTCGGCCTGGTACTCCTCGGAATTCAAACCGTGCGGTGTGTCCGGCCAAGCGGTCTCAACAGCGAACCCCGATTCCTGCAGGCTCGTCGCGAACGCTTGCGCGATGCTGAAGCGGGTATCCAATGTGCCGCACATGACGAGGTACGGAACGGCCTTCGCGCCGTCGGCTGCGGGAAGGCCCGCGACGTTGGCTGTCCGCACGTCGAACAGATCGCGCAACCGTTCCGGGATCTTCGCCGCGTTTGCAGGGTTGGAGAGAAAGGCTTTCGGGTCCCTTACCTCGCCGTATTGCTCGATCAACAGCCGTCCGTCCGGCGTAGTCCACGTGCCCGCGGCGAAGGGTGCGCAGGCCAGCACCATATCGGGATTGGCCAACGCGAACCGGTGGGTAAACTGTCCGCCCATGGAGTACCCGTTCAACAGGATCTTCTCGTGCAGTTTGTACGCGGTCCGAATGTCCGCCAGCACCGCCTTGAGGAACGCGTCTTCACCCAGCGCGGGAAACCGGCTCACCTGCTTATCGTCGGTAATGAACTCCGGCAGGATCAGGATCGCGGCCAGCCCCACATCGTCCGCCAGACGCCGCATCGCGACCGCTTTGGGATTCTCCCGCGCGTTTCCCCCACCGCCATGCACCACGACCAATGGCCAGTAGATCGTCTCCGGATCGAAATCCCTCGGCAAGGCAACGTAGTAGGTCCGCTCGGCGCCATCGAATTCGATGGTGCGCGTCAGCGGCGCGTACTCCTGTGGCTGCGCGGTGGCCACGCAGGTGAACGTGATCAAAACGCGCCACAGAGCGGTGCACCAGACCCGCGAAGCCGTTGGACTGTTGGCGTACATCGTTGGCGTGGAAGCTACGGCACGCATGGTTTGCAGCGTCTCCTTCGTTCGGAATTCATAGGGTCTGTTTTCGCTTCGTCCGTTGCCTCGCTGACGTTCAGTGGTAGCGCGGGACTTCGGAATGCTTGATTCGTTGCGCGGTAGCGCGGACCGCGTCTCTGCTGAAGACCTCGTCGCTGAGCCCGCCGTGGGACTCGGCGAGTTTCAGGATGGCAGTCTCCGCGGCTTCCAAAGCCTCTCGTTCTGCTTGGGAGTCGTCAATCGTAGACGTTCCTGGGTTGTCGGTGGCGAGTTCGCGCAATACGTCGGATTGGTCGGGCGGCAAATACGCAGTGTCAGTGGAGAAGTCATAGGCGAGTGCGCGGTACGGGCCACTGCCACCAAATCCCAGGCTGAATACCGCCATCTCGCCGTCGGCTGTCCACTGAAATTCGACAAAGTAACGATCAAACATTGTGTAGACGAATTGCGGATCTTGTTGTTGGTGTTCGCGCACGAACAAGATGAACGGCCGATCGTTGAATCCCACTTCGTAAAGCAGGAGCGCTTTGTCCGGGAATGCCGGCACTGCAAATACGGAAAGCTGGGGATTGCTGAGGCCTTCGACGAAATGCCGGCTGCCAAGCGCCACCACGACGGCGAATGCCACGACACCGACGACCGCAACGGTCACGCACCCGACTGCGAGTTTCTTTTTCATAAGTACGACCTCGCATTGACTTCGGTGCAATATATCCGATGTCCGATGGCTATGGGCGTAAGGCTGCCTCACTCGCGCGAGCCGCCTGCAGCCAAAGCGCTTTGGCCTTCTGAACTTCCTCCAACGCCTTCTCTGGCGTCTGTCCAAAAGCCGAACACGCCTCCAAATCCGGTATGTCGGCGATGTACCCGTCGTTCTCATCCGAGCAAAAGATGTTGATGTGGTAATCCCTCATTTGTCTACTCTAGCACTACAAGGCAGGAATTCACAATTGGCGCGCACATTCCTAATGGAATGTTCGGGTGGGGCTAGATTCCAGCGTGAGTGGGAACAACGCGCCACGTTTGCAGACTGTTCTTCCCCATCCACCGGGGTAGACTTCGTTCGGGACGTGGACCGCGTCTACCGTTGCTAGTCTTCTTTGTCGCGAAAGGCCGCCTCAATGTCTCGTGCGCTGTGCAAGATACGGATAATCTCTATACGCTGGGACGCGAGCCGATAGAAAATGACGTAGTTACCCATCGGGAATCGTAAGATCCCGTGTGCCAACTCGTCGCAGGTGCGGCCAAGTCCGGGTTGACGCGCCAACAACGCCAACTTTTTCGCCAATAGCCCGGAAGTGGGTCGCGGCGGAAGGATTGTCCTGCGCTATGTAGTCCCAAATGGTGTCGATGTCTTGTTGGGCCTGTGGAGAAAGGCGATACTCCGTCACTACGCCTTGGCACCTTTTTGGGCAAGACGTTT
>JAHDWY010000888.1 GCA_023384315.1 Candidatus Hydrogenedentota bacterium
AGGACGCCATGCGCTCCCGGCAGTAGTCCATCACGGTAACGGGGTCGATGGACTGTCCGTCCGCAACCTTGATCGTCGCGAGAACTTCCTGTCCCCATTGCGCATCTTCGACTCCCACGACCGCACATTCCTCGACTCCGGGGTAGGTCGACAACACATTCTCGACTTCGGTGGGATAGATGTTCTGGCCGCCGCGGATGATCATGTCTTTGAGCCGGCCGACGATGTAGAGATAGCCGTCTTCATCGAACTGGCCCAAGTCGCCGGTCTTCAGCCAGCCGTTCTGGAGGACTTCGCGGGTCGCTTCCGGATCCTTGTAGTAGCCTTTCATGACGGTCGGGCCGGCAATCAGGATCTCGCCTACGTCGCCGTAAGGGACATCCGCGCCGTTCTCATCGACGATGCGGATGCTGGTGTAGCGCAACGGAGGTCCGACCGAATTCCATTTGATCGGATCGCTGTCGTCTGCCGCGGCGCTGGCGCACGTGGCTTCCGTGAGGCCGTATCCCATGACCAGAGGTTTCTGGAGCACTGCCTGGGTTTCCAGGTAGGTGTGTTCGGGCAAGGGCGCCGCGCCCGAGGCAAAGAGGCGCATGGAACTGATGTCGCGCGGTTCGGCGCGCATCAAGCGGCAGATGATGCCATAGATGGTCGGCACCGCGCTCATGATGGTCGTTCGGTAGGCTTCAATGGCCGGGAGGATTCCGAACGGGTTGAACTTCTTCATGATGACCACGTCCGCTCGGGCCATGAGCGGGGCGAGGATCGAGACGACCTGGGCGTTGACGTGGAATAGCGGCAACACCAGTAGAAAGCGGTCTGTGGGTCCCATGGCAATCACGTGCACCAGCATACGCGCGTTCGCCAGGTAATTCCGGTGCGTCAATACGACGCCTTTGGGCTGGCCGGTGGTGCCAGACGTATAGATGAGCGCGGCGTCGTCCGTCGCACCGGCGGCGAACGTATCGTCGCCGGAGACGGGTTTCATCAGTACATCGAAAGGCTCCGCGCCTTCACAGGTTCCGCCGACGACAAAGAAACGTGTAACGCGGGGAAACAGCGCGCCCGCCTGTTGGAGGAGGGGTGCAAACTCGGGAATGGTGATGATGGTCTCCGCATCGGAGTTGTTAACGATGTGCGCCAGCTCCGCGGGTTTCAACATGGGATTCACGGGGACGACTACGGCGCCGATCCGTCCTGCGCCAAGGAAGACAGATACAAACTCCAGACAGTTTCCCATCAGCAAAACGATTTTGTCGTTCATGCCGATCCCGCGGGCGGCCAGATTGCCCGCCACACGGCGCGTGTTCTCGTTGACTTGGGCGTAGGTCAGTTCCTCACCCTCACACAGTAGAAAAGTCTTGTCGCCCAGTTCGCGCGCCCGTTCGTCGAGAAGTTGCGCAATCGTCACGGATCAGTCCCTCCTGCTTGAACCGCCACAGGCAACGGTGGGGCGTCTGGAACGAACCCCCTGGCGCGTTACCGAAGGACGGCAGGATACCAAAAGAACCGGGGGGCGCTGCAACGCAACGCCCCCCGGGGACCGTCATACACGGA
>JAHDWY010000889.1 GCA_023384315.1 Candidatus Hydrogenedentota bacterium
ATGGGCGTCCCGCCCGTGTATCTTCGCAGGCGGCACGCCTGCCCCGCATTTCCTGACGATTCTCGGTATCTCCCCCAATTAACGTCAAGGGTCCGGTCGTCGCCTTCCTCGATTGACTCGCCATTCCACCCCGCCTAAGATGTCCTCGCCCTTGGCGCATGATCGACTTAAGAAGGGGGATGTTTATGTCTCGCCTACCATCGCGCATCTCCTCATCGTTGGTAACTCTTGTTGCAGTGCTTTTCACGCTTCTATCTGGTGCCCCCGCACTGTCCCAAACCGCGACGCGGAAAATGAGCTTCGAAGACGAATCCGATCTCCTCTCCGACTTCGTCTCGCAAGCCGACCGCTACAAAACCCTCGGCCGCGCAAGCCTCGACCAGCGCGAACTAGCTATCGCGCCGGGCCGATTCGGCAACGCCGTCCACATCAAGAACGGTTGGCCCGTCTCCCAGGGTACCTGGAACGAGTCCGGGCTCGACTGCGATCTCATCGTCGCCGTGATCTGGGGCGAATGGCACACGAAGCCCCATTACTGGGGCGCCGGAGCCGTTCACGGAAATCAAGGCACCGTCGCCTTCTGGGTCAAGCGTGATACGTTGCATCCCGGCATCGTCTTCATGCAAGGCAGCATCGCCTGGGGCCGCAAAGAGCGCGACCTATTCACCGTCGAGGTCAACAAGGAAGGACGCTTCTCCGCGCACATCCGCGACGTCGCCTACCGCTACCACCGCGTCGACGCAGACTCGCCCACCTGGCAGAACGGCGAATGGCAACACGTCGCCGTCGTCTACGACAACGCCTTCGGCATGAAGCTCTATCACAATGGCGAACTCGCCGGTTCGACCTGGGGCAAAGACGCCTGGTGGCAGACCACCCAGCCCGGCCTGTTCAGTCCGTTCCTTCCCGAGTCGTACTACGATGAGATCGCGTTTTTCGACGCACCACTGTCCGATGCACAGATCGAAGCTCTGTATTTGCGCAACGAAGTGGAACCCGAAGGCATCGAAGACGCCCCGCTCCCGGAAGACGCGCAAGGGCGTTTGCTCGCCGACTACGGCGATCCCGCGGAGCAGGAGTTACCCGCCGTCGATACCGCGTCTACCGGCCTCGTGCTCCGGCAAAGTCTCATCAAATCGTGCAGCGACGAGTTGATCCCCGCGTGGTGGGTGTTGGACGGCCGCTACGAACTCGCGTGGCCGCACCCGTACCGCCTGTTCACATTCGTCCTCGGCGACGCCGACTATCACGGCACGAAAGTCGACCTCGTACTCGAACCCGGCGAGAAACCGGACTTTGTATCCTTTGAAGGTATCCTGGACGATTTGAGACTCGAAAGTGGCATTGAGAATCAACTCAACGATGCGAACGAGATCGTCGCACTGGGTGACGCGCAACCCTTCCATATTTCTCGGGCACTCGATCTCGGTGGTTCTAACGCGTTGCGCGTTCCCCTTACGAAACGCTATGGCTCGCCCCCCGATCTCACAGGCAGCGCGCACATCCCCCTCAGCGGTCCCACGCGTATCCAGGAGATGTCCCTATGGGAACCGAAAC
>JAHDWY010000890.1:0-351 GCA_023384315.1 Candidatus Hydrogenedentota bacterium
CAACTTCCAGATTTTTCACCACCTCTCGTACCTGCTCCATCTCGCACCATGTTTGCGTGACCCGCAGTTGAAATGGACTGTCCAGCCTTGTAGCATTCCGCGAGCCAAACCGCAGTAGTGAGGCACGGCGAAACGAGAGCCCAGTCAGCGCCCACTGCCGGTTCAACTTCTCCCACCCGCGTGCGCAGCGTATGGCAAACCGTTGGTCCGTTTGCGGGAATCTCCGTTCACAAAGGGGGCAGTAATTGAAGATTGTGATGTTCAGTGACGCACCGGAGAACTTCGCCGGGCCGCGCAATCGCCTGCTGAAGTTCGCGGAACTGCTCACGCGCGACGGCCAAACGTGCGTCA
>JAHDWY010000890.1:361-1553 GCA_023384315.1 Candidatus Hydrogenedentota bacterium
TTCGATCGCGTTGGTATGAGGATCGAAGCAGACTTCTCAAGATGCTGTATATGGGTGCGGTGTTCCTCCTGCGCTTCTGGCAACTGCGGCATGTCCCCGGCGGGGATGTGATATTCATCCGCCGGCAAGTATATCCATACGGTCCGCCCTTCTTTGAGCGATTGATGCGGATGATGAATCCGAGAATCGTTGTGGACATTGACGACGCGCTCTGGGTGCCGCCGGGATACGTCAACACGCCTTTTCTCTCTCTCGTTGACCGGGGTTGGACCCGGAAAGTCTGCACGTACGCGGCTCACGTCATCGCCGGGAACGCGTATATTGCGGACCACGTCCGGCAATACAATCCAAACGTCACGATCATCCCCACTTGCGTCGATATGGACACGCATACGGCTAAGACCGCCGCGACGAAGGAAGCGGGAGAGCGTGTGATTTTGGGTTGGACGGGCCTGTACTCCAACCTGGGCTACTTCGAAGTGATCGAGGACGTCCTTCGGGAATTGGCCGCGCGCCATCCCATCGCGCTGATGATCGCTTCGACACGGGAGTACGCACTCTCTGGCGTGGAGGTCATCAACCGGCATTGGGTGCTCGAACACGAAGTCGACTACCTCCAGGAACCTGATATTGGCCTCATGCCCCTGACGGATTCGGAACGGGCGAAGGCCAAGTGCGCGTACAAGGCTTTGGAGTTCATGTCCGTGGGCACCCCCTGCGTCATCTCTCCGGTCGGAATGAATGCCGAGGTCATCGAGGACGGCGTCAACGGGTTCCTTGCGGCAACGCCCGCCGAATGGAAAGAGAAGCTCGAACGGTTGATCCTCGATCCGGAACTGCGCCGTACGATGGGCGAAGCCGCGCGGGCGACCATCCAGGAGCGATACTCCCACGACGTCCATTACCCAACCTTTCGCGGCGTGATGGAGCAGGCCGCGGCAACCCGCGCGAAGACCTCGGGCTGATGAATCACGGCGGCGTTCCGGATCTCGAACTTTTTCCGCAATATCACCACCCTTGATCTGTCGTCGCTCACACGGCAGTATCGAATTTATCCATGGCTTCACATAGCGCAGGCGTTCTGTTTCAGGAGGGTTGTTCGTGGGCATAGGTCTTCGGTCGATGCGGATCGCGGTTCTACTCCAAATCTTCTCAACCATCGCTGTGGTCCACGCGGACCCCGACGAATGGC